>SHAN01000019.1 GCA_004213155.1 Candidatus Pelagibacterales bacterium | reverse complement strand
TATATTTTTTTGGTTTTTCCACTATTTTAATAATTTTATTATTTTGTCCAATTTTTGCTACACCATATAACTCGGGTTTAGAAACTTTATGAAGAAAAATCTTTGCACCAGACTTTAACTTAGTATTTTCTCTAAGCTTTAAGCTAAGACTTTGTCCATAAAAAAAGTTATCTCCTAGAATTAAGGCGACATTGTCATTCTTGATAAAATCTTCTCCAATAACAAATGCCTCTGGCAAACCTCCTGGGTATAGTTGTTCTTTATAACTAATTTTAATTCCTAAATTTTTTCCGTTTGGTATAATTTTTTTAAACTGATCTAATTGACCTTTATTAACAATAATTAAAATATCTTTAATCCCAGCTAACATCAAAATTGATAAAGGATAAAATAATAGAGGTTTATCGTAAATTGGCAATAATTGTTTGTTTACAGCTTTAGTAAGAGGACTCATTCTAGTTCCATGGCCACCAGCTAAAATTATTCCTTTTTTAATCATTTATTTAAACCTAATCTATTAATTATATCCTTTTTATTTAGGGAGTTAAAATAATTTAAGTTTTTATAATACCATAAAAAAGTTTCATAAAGACCTTTTTCAAACTTAATTTTTGATTTCCAGCCTAAGTATTTTTTTATTTTACCACTATTTAATGCATATCTAAAATCATGGCCCGGTCTATCTTTTACATATTTTACTTTTACATTTGAACCAATTTTAATAATTTTACTTGCTACTTTTATTAATGATTTTGTTATTTCCAAATTATTTAAATTTTTATTACTTCCAATATTATAAAATTCACCTAATTTTCCTTTTTTGAAAACTTTGATTAATGCTTCACAATGATCATCTACATGTATCCATTCCCTAGAATTTTTACCTTTACCATATATTGGAAGCCCTTTGTTTTTAATTATATTATAAATAAGTTTTGGAATTAGTTTTTCTGGATGTTGTCTTGGGCCATAATTATTTGAACAGTTAGTAACAATTGCATTTAAATTATATGTTTTAACATAAGAAGAAACTAAATGGTCAGAAGCAGCTTTTGAAGCAGCATAAGGAGAACTAGGATTATACATAAATTTTTCGTTAGAACGGCCTTTTTTTAAATCTCCAAAAACTTCATCTGTAGAAATATGAACTAATTTTATTTTTTTATTTATTTTTGAATAATTTCTAAATGCTTCTAGTAAATTAAAAACACCTAAAATATTACTATTGACAAAGGCTTTAGGACCATCGATAGACCTATCAACATGAGTTTCTGCTGCAAGATTAAAAATTCCTATAGGTTTATTTTTTTTTAAAATATTTAAAAATTTTTTTTTGTTATTTATATCACACTTAATAAATGAATATTTTTTATTTTTTTTAAAATCCTTAACGTTATAAAAGTTTGAAGAATAGCTAATTTTATCAATATTAATAACATGATATTTTTTTTCTAGTAATAATTTAATTAAATTACTACCAATAAAACCCAATCCACCTGTAACAATTAATTTTTGCATTTAATTTTTTTACATTAATAAAAAATAAAGTATATATTTAAATAAGTCTAAAATATGAATAATAATTTATCAGAATTGACAGCAGTAATAGTTACTTACAAAACTAACATTAATGTTCTTAAAAACTGTTTAAATTCAATAAAAGCAGAAATAAAAATACTTTTGATTGAAAATTCAAATAAATTTGAGAATGAAAAAGAGATTAAGAGTCAATTTTCTAATGTTGAAATACTATGCACAGGACTAAATTTAGGCATGGGAGCAGGAAATAATTTTGGCTTAAAATTCGTTAAAACTAAATATGCTTTAATTTTAAATCCAGATATAGTTTGTAGTAATGATTTTTTTTTAAATATAAAAAATTATTTAGGTGGAAATATTAATTTTTCATTAATTGGAAGTGTTTATAATAATCATACCAATTATAAACCAGCAGGTTTTTTTAATAATCAAGATCTAAAAAATGCAAAATTTATAAATGAATTTAATTTGTATGAAGTAGATTGGATAGCAGGGCATACAATGTTGGTAAATTTAAGTAAATTTAATGAAAAAAAAATATTTGATGAAAATTATTTCTTATTTTTTGAAGAATTAGATTTATGTAGATCAGTCAAAAAAAAAAATGAAAAAACTTTTATGTGTCCAAACTTAAAAGTAAATCATCTTGGTTGGAAAGGGTCTTTTGCAGCAGATGAAAATTATGAAATCGAGTCTCTTAAGTTAAGAAATTGGCATTATATATGGTCCATGTTTTATTATAATAAAAAAAATTATGGATATTTTTTTGCTTTAAGGAAATCAATTAGCAGATTATTTAGATCAATTTTAAGAATTGTATATTACTCAATTAGATTTGATAAAAAAGGAAGAATTATTTACACTTATAGATTATTAGGATTATTAAATTCAATTTTTTTAAAAAAATCTTATTTTAGAATTAATTTTAAAAACTGATGGCTGGAAAATTTAAAGAATTTATATTAGGAAATTTCATTACTTATTTTTTATATAAAAAATTAAAAATTTTAAGAAATTCTTCTAAAAGTGAACATTTAGGTGAGTATGGAGAAGATATATTTATTAGAAGGTTTTTTAAAAATGAAAAAAAAGGATTTTATGTAGATATTGGTTCATATCATCCTATTAAAGGATCTTTGACCTATTATTTATTTAAAAAAGGATGGAAGGGATTAAATGTAGATCTAAGTAAAGTTTCAGTAGATTTATTTAAAATTTCTAGACCAAATGACTACAATATTAATGCAGCTATTACTGACTTTGACGGAGAAACAGAATATTTTGAAAGTGGAGCAATCAATCAACAAAATTCTTTAGTATCTGAAAAAGATAAAAAAAAGATAAAAATAAAAGCTTACAAACTCAATACTTTATTAGATGATTTTAATATTTTAGAGATTGATTATTTAAATATAGATGTTGAGGGAAATGAATTTAAGGTTATTTCTACTTTTGATTTCGAAAAATTTCATCCAAAATTAATCAGTATAGAGCAAAATATTTATAATTCTGAAAAATTTTTTGACGACGAATGTCATAAACTTTTGCTAGCAAACAATTATTTTTTAGCTTCAAAAATAGGTGTAACGTGTATTTATGTAGATAAAAAATATGAAAAACTAATGCCCTCTATAATGAGTGTATAATTATTTAGTGTCCAGGAAATTCGATTAAATTTTCTACTTTATAATTTTTCTTAATAAGTTGATCACATCCACCTAAATCAAATAAATTTATTACAAATATGAACCCAGCTACTTTTCCTTTAGACATTTCTATCAATTTAGCTGCAGCTTCAGCTGTACCACCAGTAGCTATCAAATCGTCTATTAACAATACGTTATCATTTTCTTCAATTGAGTCTTTATGAACCTCCATTGTTGCAGTACCGTACTCTAGTTCAAAATCTATTGAATGAGTTTCTGCTGGGAGTTTGTTTTTTTTTCTAAGTAAAATAAAAGGTTTTTTTAATATATATGAAACAGCAGATGCAAAAACAAAACCTCTAGATTCCATAGCTGCAATTTTATTAAATTTAAATTTTTTAGCTTTTTTAACTATATCGTCTATACATTGTGTAAAAGCATTTTCATTTTTAATTAACGTTGTAATATCCCTAAATAATATTCCTTTTTTTGGGTAATCCTGTATAGATCTAATGTAGTCTTTAATATCCATTTTGTTATATTAATATATAAAACTACAAAAAATTCTAGAGTTATGAAAAAAAATATATTAGCAATAATTGGAGGAAGTGGCCTTTATGATGTTGAAGAATTTAAAGATAGAGAACTTTTAGATCTAAATACGCCATGGGGAAAGCCTTCTGATCAAATTTTAAAAACAAATTTTAATAATAAAGAAGTTTATTTTTTACCCAGACACGGAAAAGGACATTTTATTAATCCTTCAAATATAAACTTCAGAGCCAATATTGACTCCTTAAAACAATTAGGAGTTACTGACATTGTATCAGTATCAGCAGTTGGTTCTTTAAAAGAAGATTTACCGCCTGGAAAATTTGTAATAGTTGATCAATTTATAGATAGAACATTTGCAAGAAATAAAACTTTTTTTGACGATGAGATAGTCGCCCATGTTTCCATGGCCCACCCAACATCTAACGGATTAATGAATGCTTGTGAAGAAGCAATAAAGAAAGAAAAAATAGACTACCAAAAAGGAGGAACATACATTGTTATGGAAGGTCCACAATTTTCAACTCTTGCAGAGTCTAATTTATATAGATCCTGGAAGGCAGATGTGATTGGTATGACCAATATGCCTGAAGCAAAATTAGCGAGAGAAGCTGAAATAAGATATGCTTCAGTTTCAATGGTAACTGATTTTGATTGTTGGCATCCAAATCATGAAAATGTAGATGTTCAACAAGTAATTAAAGTTCTTTTAAGTAATGCAACAAAAGCAAAAAATATGATTAAAAATTTAATTAATAATTTTGAAAGTCATATTGATCCAAAAGATCCAACAAATAATTGTTTAGATGTAGCAATTATCACGGCTCCAGAAAAAAGAACCCAAAAAACAAAAGATAAATTAAAAACAGTAGCTGGTAGAGTGTTAAATAAATGAAAAATAATTTTTTAACCAAGGAACAAAAAATTAGTTATAAAAATTTAGGTGCAATTGTCATAAAGAATGTATTTAAGCCTTGGATTTCTACATTACAAAAAGGTTTTGATAAAGTTTTAGCTAATCCAGGACCTTATGCTCGTGAAAATGTAAAAACTAAAGAGCAAGGTCGTTTTTTTGAAGATTATTGTAATTGGCAACGTATACCTGAATTTAAAAAATGTGCAGAAGAGTCCCCAGCCGCTCAAATAATGGCTGAAGCAACTGGATCAAGATCTATTCAATTATTTCATGAACACATATTTGTTAAAGATCCTGGAACAAAAAAAGAAACACCTTGGCATCAAGATATGCCATATTATTGTGTAGATGGAAATGACACTGGCAGCTTTTGGATACCGATTGATCCAATATCAAAAGATAATTCTTTAAAAATACTATTAGGATCTCATAAATTTTCTAAATTAGTTAGACCCACTAAATGGTCCAATAATCAGCCTTGGTATAAAAATGATGATAACTTTATGGATATGTCAGATATTAAATTAATGAAAAAAAATATATTTAAACCTAAAATAAGTCTAGGTGATGCAATACTTTTTAATTTTAAAGTATTGCATTCTTCTTCAGGCAATTCAGAAAACATACCTAGAAGAGTTTTTTCAATACGCTTTATAGGTGATGATGTAAAATATATTGATAGAGGCGAAGAAACATCACCTCCATTTAAAGGTATAGATTTAAAAAATGGTGCAAAAATGAGGGAAGACTGGTTTCCTGTTGTCTGGAATAATTAAATGAAAATAGAAGGAAAAGAATATCGTACAATTTGGTTTGATGAAAAAAATCAAACTGTAAAAATTATTGATCAAACAAAACTTCCACATCAATTTATTATTAAAGATCTTAAAACAGTAAAAGACGCAATTAACGCTATAAAAATAATGGAAGTGAGAGGAGCACCATTAATTGGTGGAACCGCTGCTTATGGAATTGTTTTAGCTATTATGGAAAAAAATGATCCTAATTTTATTAAGAAAAGTTCAGAAGATTTAATTAAATCAAGGCCAACAGCAATTAATTTAAAATGGGCTGTAGATAGAATGATGAAAAAATTAACAGGGATTAATAATAATGAACTATTAAAAGTAGCTTTAGATGAAGCTAAAACTATTTGTGATGAAGATGTTAAGTTTAGTGAAAATATTGGATTAAATGGATTAAAAATTATTGAAGAAATTTATAATAAAAAGAAAGATACAGTAAATATATTAACTCATTGTAATGCTGGTTGGCTCGCCACAATTAATTGGGGGACAGCTACGTCTCCTATTTATCATGCTCATAAAAAAGGAATTCCAGTTCATGTATGGGTTGATGAAACAAGACCTAGAAATCAAGGAGCTAATTTGACTTCTTATGAATTAAATGAGGAAGATATTCCCAATACGATTATTGCCGATAATACTGGCGGAATATTAATGCAAAGAGGAGAAGTTGACATGTGTATTGTAGGTACGGATAGAACTTTATCTACAGGAGATGTTTGTAATAAAATTGGGACTTATTTAAAAGCATTGGCAGCTTATGATAACAAAGTTCCGTTTTATGTAGCTTTACCTAGTTCAACAATAGATTGGGATACAAAAGATTTTAAAGATATTCCTATTGAGGAAAGAAGTTCTGAAGAATTATCTCATATTGATGGCTTAGATAAAAAGGGAAATGTTGAAAAAGTATTAATTTATCCAAAAAAAAGTAGCTCTATAAATTTAGCTTTTGATATAACACCAGCCAAATTCGTTACTTCACTGATAACAGAAAAAGGTATTTGTGAAGCATCTGAAGAAGGATTAAAAGGTTTATTTAAATGATAAAAAATATTTTAATATTTATTTTTATAATCCTTGGAATGGTAGTTATTTTAAATTTTAGTGATCATAACTTAAAAAGGGCAGTTGATGCATGTTTAGCTGGAAGTCAAAAATTATCTGAGTCAAAAATAACCGATCTTGATGAAGCAAAAAAATTTTGTGAAGAAGAAATAAAAAAAAATAGAAGTAAATAATAATAGTGAAAAATTTAAAAGAAAAACAAGAAGTTATTGAATATTCAATAAAATTAAATAGTACAAATTTATCACCTTTAAGATCAGGAAATATCTCTGTTCGTGGAATACAAGATGATATAGAAGGTTTTTTTATTACACCTTCAGGGAAAAAATATGAAACATTAAAAGTTGAAGATATTGTTTTTTTATCTTTAAATGAGAAAAAAGATTTTCTTTCGTGGTTTAATTCAGGAAAGAATCCATCATCTGAGTGGAGATTTCATCAGGATATTTATAAAAATAAAAGTAAAGCAAGAGCAATAGTTCATGCACATTCTCCACATGCAACCGCAGTATCGGCTCACGGAAAACCAATACCAGCCTTTCATTATATGATAGCTCTTGCTGGAGGAGATGATATTAAATGTTCAGAATACGCAACTTTTGGTACCAACGAACTATCAATGAATATAATCAGAGCACTAGAAAATAGAAAAGCATGTCTTATGTCAAACCACGGCCAAGTTGCATTTGGTGATGATCTTTCAAAAGCTTTTGAATTAGCTCAAGAAGTAGAAAATATTTGCCATCAATATATTATTGCTTTAAAAATGGGTGAACCTAAGATTCTTTCATTTGTAGAAATGCAAAAAATTTTAGAAAAAGTAAAAAATTATAAAAGTGGATAATTTTTATGACAAAAGTTGGGGAGCATATTACCTTAGATATAATTGGAACCACTAAAGAGTATGATCCATCTCTTTATGAAAAAGTTATTTATAAAATTGCAAAAGCTGCAAAGGTAACTGTTCTCAATATTTCAAAGTATAAATTTGAACCTCAAGGTTTTACAATTCTAGCTTTATTAGCTGAAAGCCATATAAGTTTTCATACATTTCCAGAAAAAAATATAATAAGTTTTGATTTTTTTACATGTGGAAAAGTTAGCCCATCTGTCGCTTTGGAAATTATAAAAAAAGAATTTAAACATAAAAGAATTATAAAAAAAGAATTTAACAGAGATACAATATCTCTCTATCATGATATTTACAGCTCACCTGGATTACAAAAATCTTATGTTGTAAAAAACGTTCTTGAAGATTTTACCTCAAAAGTGGGTCAACATATTGAAATATTAGATTTAGAACAATTTGGTAAATCCTTATTTATTGATTCAGAAATTCAAGTAGCAAGCAGCGATGAACATTTATATAGCTCAACTTTTGTGAACGCTGGATTAAAATTAAATAAAGATAAAGAAAAAGCAGCAATTATTGGTGGTGGAGATGGAGGTGTCGCACGTGAATGTATTTCTAAAGGTTTTAATTTTATAGATTGGTATGAACTTGATCCTGAAGTAGTTGAGGTTTGTAATAAACATCTTGGAAAAATAGGAAATAAATCTACAGAAAAAAATTCTGTCAAATGTATATGGGGAGATGCTTTTGAAAGTATAAAGTCAGTTGAAGATGATCGTTACGATAAAATATTTGTAGACCTTAATGATGATCAATTTTGTATAGATTTGGCATCAAAAAATATGGATTCTTTAGTTAGAATTTTAAAACCAAATGGAGTAATTACAGCACAAGTAGGTAGCCAAGATAAAAAACCTAAACAAGTAAAAAAATGGCTTGATGTTTTTAATAAAAACTTTGGAAATACAACTTTAGATAGGGTTTATATTCCAAGCTTCGATTGTTCATGGAACTTTTCTTCCTCAATAAATCATTAATTTTCTTTTTAATTCCTTAAATTTGTGAAATAATATTTTTTTAATTAAAGGAGAAAATAATGAGTATATTCAAAAAAACTATTTTTTCAGTTTTAGCTTCTTTATTGATTATTGGAAATGTTTATGCTTCTGATAAAATTAAGATTGGAACTGAAGGCGCTTATCCTCCATGGAATTCTAAAGATGCTTCAGGCAAACTAATTGGGTTTGAAGTTGAGTTAGCTTGGTCGCTTTGTAGATACATGGGAAAACAATGTGAAATCGTAGAACAAGATTGGGATGGAATGATTCCAGCACTCATAATGAGAAAGTTCGATGCAATTATGGCAGGAATGTCAATTACTGCTGAAAGACAAAAAGCAATTAGTTTTTCTCAAGGCTATGCAGATGAAGTAGCTCAGTTAGCAGTTATGAAGGGATCTAGCTTAGAAGGTATGGATACACCATCAGGTATAAATTTATCTTTAGGTGGTTCAGATGTTAATAAAGCTCTTAAAACTTTAACAGGAGCTCTTGCGGGTAAAACAGTTTGTGTTCAAACAGCTACAATTCACCAAAACTTTTTAGACTCAGGAGATGTTGGTAAAGTAAATGTTAGAACTTATAAAACTCAAGACGAAGTAAACCTAGACTTAGCTGCAGGAAGATGTGACGCTGCACTAGCTGCTGCAGTTGCATTTACTGATTATGCTGACAAATCTGGTAAACCAGTTGTTCTTGTAGGACCAACTTTTTCTGGTGGTGCCTTTGGTAATGGAGTTGGAGTTGGTATTAGACAAGATGATACTGAACTTTTAAAAGCTTTTAATAGAGCCATTGATAAAGCAAGAAAAAATGGAGACATTAGTAGAATTGCTACTAAATGGTTTGGTTTCGACGCTTCTATGTAATTAATTTTAGATTTGGCGACTATAATATATAGTCGCCAGTCTGTATGGAACTTCTAGCATTTGGAAAAACTGGTTGGGGTGATGAATTATTTATTGCTACCTTAATGACCATAGCTGTCTCAATAACAGCTATGTTTATAGGTTTTCTTTTTGCATTAATATTTACTCCGCTTAAATTATCTAAAAATAAATTTTTTAATCTTATTGGAAACTCTTACACAACAGTAATCAGAGGAGTTCCAGAATTACTTGTAATTTATTTATTTTTTTTTGGTGGAAGTGGTGCTGTGATGTATGTAGCGTCTATATTTGGGTATAACGATTATATTGAAATTAATGCATTTATAACTGGATCATTCGCTATCGGTATTATATCTGGCGCTTATTCAACAGAAGTTTTTAGAGGAGCTATTCAATCTATAGATAAAGGACAGTTTGAAGCTTCACAAGTTTTAGGACTTAAAAGATTTATTTATTTTTTTAGAGTAATTATGCCTCAAATGTTAAGATTGGCGATTCCTAATTTGAGTAATGTTTGGCAAATTACTTTAAAAGATACATCTTTAATATCAGTTACAGGTTTAGTTGAAATAATGAGACAATCATACATTGCCGCAGGTTCAACTAGAGATCCACTTTTCTTTTATTCATTTGCTGCAGTTTTATATTTATTACTTACATTTTTAAGTATGAAATTAATTAATAGATTGGAAATTAAATATAGCAGGGGTTTTTAATGGATATAAATTTAATGATAACCAGTATTCCAAAGTTATTAGATGCTACCATCATAACATTAAAATTATTATCTTTATCTTTATTTTTTGGTTTATTTATTGGATTATTATTTGCAATTTTAAGATTAAGTAAAAATAAAATTATAAATAAATTTGCTTATGGATACTCTTATGTATTTAGAGGCACACCATTACTTGTTCAAATATTTATTATCTATTTTGGTTTAGGCCAAATAGAATATTTTAGATCAACTTTTTTATGGGTTGTTTTTAAAGAACCCTACTGGTGTGCAATTATTGCATTTGCTTTAAATACAGGAGCCTACACTTCAGAAATACTTAGATCTGCATTTCAAACCATTAAACCGGGTATCGTAGAAGCTGGAAAAAGTTTAGGAATACCAAACAAAATTATTTTTTATAAAATTCAAATACCAGTCGCAATTAGGCAGTCATTACCAGCTTATGGAAATGAAATTATATTAATGATGAAAGGAACTTCCTTAGCAAGCACAGTGACTTTGATGGATTTAACAGGAGTTGCAAAATATATAATTTCTACAACTTTTAAACCTATAGAAGTTTTTATTGTTGCTGGTGGGATTTATTTGTTTATGACTTTTTGTATCCATAATTTAATAAAATTTTTAGAACGAAAATATAGTTATTAATAATGTCATCATTAACAAGTGATCAACTAAATCAATATAAAGAAGAAGGGTTTATTGCTCCTATTGATGTTTTATCATCAGATGAGGCTCTTAAAATAAGAAAAGAAATAGAGAATATTGAAACAAATTGGCCAAAAGAGCTAGAGGGAATTGGAAGAAATTATGTACATATGATTTCACCAGTTTTTGACAATGTATGTCATAATACAAAAATTTTAGATGCTGTTGAATCTATTATAGGAAAAAATATACTTATTTGTGGCACAACTCTTTTTATTAAAAATCCTAATCAAAAGGGCTTTGTAAGCTTTCATCAAGACGCAAAATATATAGGTCTAGAACCTCATAATTGGGTTACTGCCTGGATAGCTATAACAGATGCAAATGAAGAAAATGGATGTATGAAAATGTGGTCAGGATCTCATAAAAAAAATATTCAAAAACATAGTCAAAAATTTAATGAGAATAATTTATTAACTAGAGGGCAAACCATTGAAAATGTTCCTATTGAAGAAACAACATCTGTTATTTTAAAAGCAGGTCAAATGTCACTACATCATCCAACAATTGTGCATGGATCAGGACTAAATAAAACTGAAGATAGAAGAATTGGATTTGTTGTTCAAAGTTATATCGGGAGCAATGTTGAGCAAATTTTAGGAAAAATGTATGTTCAACAAGCAAGAGGAATAGATGAATTTAAATATCATGAACATACTAAAAGACCAGTAGAATTAATGAGTCAGAATGATATTAAGACAAGAAAAAAAGCTAATGAAGAACTATCAAAAATTTTTTATAGTGGTTCTAAACAAAAAGGAAAATATTAAAAAATAATAAATGAATTGTACAATTGCTACCATAAATTATTGTCCTGTTAAATCTTTATCTTTTCAAAGTGTTGAGTCATGCAATGTACAAAAAGATCTGGGTATTATAAATGATAGAATTTTTGCTTTTTCAAGAGGTGTTGATTTAGAAAAATCAAAATTAATAGAAAAAAACCCCAATGAACGTAAATTAAATAATTTTTTAACATTAAAAAATTCTCCAGTATTGAATAAATACAACTTTGCTTATAAAGAAGGTTTATTAACTTTAAGTATTGGTGATAAGAATTTAATTTCAATTTCAGTAGATGACTTAGATGAAAGAACTAAACTTTCTGAAAAATTAATAGAATTAGAAAGTTCGTTAATAAAACCTATTTCGTTATTAAAAAATAATAAATTTCCTTTTTATGATACATCTAGTTCGAATAATGTTTTTAATTCAATTTCTTTAATTAATATTAATAGTATAAGAGATTTTGAAAAAAAAATTAATGAACATGTAGAATTACAAAGATTTAGAGGAAATTTTTATGTAGATGGTATTCAGGCATGGGAAGAACGTAACTGGATAGGCAAAACAATAAAAATTAATAATATTTCCTTTATGGTTGAAAAAAATATTCCAAGATGTGTTGCTATTAATTTAAAACCAAAAACTGAGGATAATACTTTAAATTTACTTCAATCTTTAAAAAAAACTTATAATCATTTTGATATGGGTATTTATCTAAGAGCGTTAAATGATGGTGAAATAAAAGTTGGAAGTAAAATAGTTATAAACCAATAAAAAAAGACACTTTCTATTTAGTAACTAGCAACCTCTGATTGAAATATTTATTATATACAAGCAATATCTTTTTTTGTTAAATTATTTGAAAATTAACTTAATGAGAGGGAAAATAATGAGTAGATTTATTAAATCGTTTACAGTTTTTCTAATACTTCTTTTTAGCATATCTTCAGTTAGTGCAGCAACGCTTACTGAAAGATTAAAAAGTGGTCATAAGCTAAGACTAGGTTTTGGTACAGCTGTGCCATGGGCATATGCTGGAGACAATGGTGAAGCGTTAGGTTTCGTTAATATGATAGCGCTAACTGTACTTGAAGAAATGGGAATTACAGAACATGAAACAAAAGTTTTTGAATGGTCTGGATTAATACCAGGAATAAATGCTGACCGTTCAGATATGGTAACAGGTGGTATGTATATTCTAAAAAGTAGATGTGAAAATATGAACTTTTCAGATCCTATAGGTGTATTTGGTGATGCTATGCTAGTACCAAAAGGAAATCCAAAGGGAATTAATAACTACGCAGATGTTATTAAAACTGGTGCAAAACTTGTAACAGGAACTGGATTTAACACGGTAGAAGCAGCTAAAAAATATGGTGTTCCAGATAGCCAAATGCTTTTAGTTGAAGGTGAAGTAGGAATATTAGCTGCTATGAAAGCTGGCAGAGCTGATGTTGCAGTTCAAACATTCTTTGGTGCAAAAGAACATGAAAAAAAAACAGGTGGTAAATTTGAAGTTACTGATCCTAAATTAATGCCAAAAGAAACGTTAAACGTAGTAGGTATAGGCTTTAGAAAAACTGATGTTGAATTTAGAGATAATTTCAATAAAGCTTTGGCTAAAGTGATGGCTAATCCAGCAACAATGTTGGAAAGAGCTGGTAAGTATGGGTATGATAAAGCTCAACTGCCACCGCCAGATATGTCAACTGCTTGGGCTTGTTCAACTAAGTAATATAGTTAAATAGATTAATTCAATCAGGCGGCAAAAAAAGTCGCCTGATTTTTTTTTAGTATTATTGAAAGTTATGAAATGAGTTATTTTGCATTCTTAGCTGAGCATGGCTCAACATTATTACTAGGAACAGTCACTACTATAAAAGTATTGATTTGTTCCACTACTCTTTATGTAATTATATCAATGATTTTTGGATTGATGCGTATATCAAAAAATAAAATTATTCAGGGTATAGCGACTGTTTACATCGAATTTTTCAGAGGAACTTCTTTATTAGTTCAATTATTTTGGGTTTATTATGTATTACCCTTTTTTGGTATTTCATTAGAAGCTTTTGTAGCTGGTGTTGTAGCTATAGGAATGAATTTTGGAGCTTATGGAGCAGAAATAGTAAGAGGTGGAATATTAGCAGTGCCAAAAGGGCAATGGGAAGGAGCCTTCGCACTAAATTTTAGTCCAGCAAAAAGAATGAGAAAAATTATAATTCCTCAAATTTTTCCAATTATATTACCTCCTGCTGCAAATTTAACAGTAGAACTTTTAAAAGCTACTGCTTTAGTTGCATTAGTTACAGTTGTTGATTTAACTTTTGAAGCAAAACAAATTAATTCAATAACTTGGCTCTCAGCTCAGTGTTTTGGAACTGCACTTTTAATATATTATATTATTTCAAGATTTTTTTTGGTTCCTTTTTTACGTTGGCTAGAAGTTATAGCGGCAAGAAAAGTTGGAAAGGAGAAAATTTAATATGAATGCAGAGTGGAGATGGGATTTTACCTTTGAAATATTACCAAAAATGTTAATAGCAACATTTAATACAATAATAGCAGCAGGTGTGGGTTATGCTATAGCTTTAGTTGTTGGATTATTTTTTTTGTTAGGACAAAGAACTCCATTTAAGATAATAAATATAATAAATAGGGAAATAGTTGAATTTATTCGTTCAACTCCATTGCTTATTCAGTTATTTTTTGTTTATTTTGTATTGCCTCAATTTGGAATAACTTTATCAGCATGGTTATGTGGAATGATTACAATTGGTCTACATTTTGGAACATATCTTTCAGAAGTTTATAGAGGTGCATTAGAAGGAGTGCCAAAAACTCAATGGGAAGCATGTAGAGCCTTGAACTTTTCAACGATTTATACATATAGAAAGATTGTATTGCCTCAAGCTTTTCCAATAGCTATACCCGGAATGGGTAATTATTTGGTTGGTATTTTTAAAGATACACCACTT
Source organism: Candidatus Pelagibacterales bacterium (assembly GCA_004213155.1). Lineage (GTDB taxonomy): Bacteria > Pseudomonadota > Alphaproteobacteria > Pelagibacterales > Pelagibacteraceae > MED-G107. The sequence continues at coordinate 2,492 of SHAN01000019.1, read as the reverse complement.
TTATCAACAATAGGTGTTGCTGAATTATTTCATGCAGCAACTGCTGTAGGAGGTTATAATTATAGATATTTAGAACCATACACAATGGTTGGTGTAATATTTCTAATTCTTTCAGTTCCTGCAGCGATGGGAATTAGAAAGTTAGAAAAAAGAGTAAATTTAGTACAAGGAAAAATTAAAAAATAAGGATTTGAATTATGGAAAATAAAAATTCTGATGAAATTATTGTAAAGTTTTCTGATGTAACAAAACAGTACGGTGATTTAGTAGTCTTAGACAAATTAAATTTAGAAATTAAAAAAAATGAAATGGTTTCAATTATTGGACCATCAGGCTCAGGTAAAACCACAGTTCTTAGAGTTTTAATGACTCTAGAAAAAATTAATGGAGGAGTTATCCATTTAGATGGTGAACCATTAACACATATAGATACAAATGGAAAAATGATTGAGGCTGATGAAAAATATTTAAGAGCAAGACGTTCAAAAATTGGAATGGTATTTCAACAATTTAATCTCTTTCCACATATGACAGCTCTTCAAAACTGTATCGAAGCACCAATAGAGGTTCTTGGAATGAAAAAAAATGAAGCCGAAGAAAGAGCTATTGAATTATTAGAGTTAGTGGGTTTAATTGATAAAAAAGACGAGCACCCATCAAGACTATCGGGTGGACAACAACAAAGAGTTGCAATAGCAAGAGCACTGGCTATGAGACCAAAAGTTATGTTATTAGATGAAATCACATCAGCTTTAGATCCAGAAGTTGTTGGTGAAGTTTTGAATGTAATTAGATCTTTAAATAAAGAACATAGTCTTACTATGATTATGGTTACACATCAGATGGGTTTTGCAAGAGAAATATCTGATAGAGTATGTTTTTTCAATGATGGTAAAATTTTTGAACAAGGTCCACCAGAAAAGTTATTTGGTAATCCACAAAATGAAAGAACTAAACAATTCCTTCATGCAGTTTTGGATGCAAATTAATAATTTGTATACTGTTTAATTTCTCTTATTAAAGAACCTGTATGCTTATTTATTTCAAGTTTTACTTTTGATCTATCATCATTTAAAAAATGGATTTCTCTAGAAACTTTGATAAATTTATCACCAAAATCTGAATTTTTTTCATAGAGTCTTTTTTCGTCTTCAAACACCCATAATTTAGAATTTATTTCTTTTAGAGATTTAAATAATTCATCTAATTTTTCATCAGATTTAATATTTTTATCTAATTGATCTTTTAGAATTAGATATTCTTTTTCAATGAATTCAAGAGATTCTGGGTTAGAAATCTTTTCTTTTTTAATTTCTAATATAGAAATTTTATCTAATAATTCCCCAACTGATACTTCAACAAGAATTTTATTCATAAAATGTTATACTATGTTAAGTTACAAAAAAAATGTCTAATATTTTAATTATTAAACACGGTTCATTAGGTGATATAGCCCAAGCCAGTGGTGCAATTCAAGATATTTTTGAAAATCATAAAGAAGACCAGGTATATTTTTTGACAACGAAACCTTTTTTTGAGTTATTTAAAAAAAATCCTTTTATTTACGATGTAATTTTAGATAAAAGAAAATCAAGGTTAAATTTAATTTACCTTTATTCTTTGATGCGAAAGCTAAAAAAATTAAATATTAAGAGAGTTTATGATCTTCAAAACTCTTCAAGAACAAAATTTTATAAAAATATTTTGTTTAAAAATTCTAATTTAGATAAATGGTCTAGTTCTGAGACTACGTTACCCAAAGATGTATCCAAAGAAGAATTTGATAAAAACCCTGTATTAGATAGATTTGATCATCAATTAAAAATATCAGGTTTAGAAACTAATCATACAATGAAACCTGACTTTAGTTGGTCGTGTGTTAATATTGATAAAGTCAAAGCGGAATATAATTTAGAAAAATATATTTTAATTTTTCCTTTTTGCTCTCCACATTTAGCACATAAAAAATGGCCTTATTACAATGAACTTATAGATTTAATTAATAATAAATATAATAATAAAATTAAAATAGTAGTTGCTCCAGGACCAATGGAAATTAATGATGCAAAAGAGATTAATGCAACTTGTATTTTAAATAATGAAAATGCACTTGATATATCCCAGTTATCGTCATTAATAAAAGATAGTAGTTATGTTATAGCTAATGATACAGGTCCAGCTCATATGGCAGCACATTTAAATTCTAAAGGCATTACTTTGTTTGGCCATCATACTTCAGCTAAAAAAGTTAGTATTGAAAGAGAAAATTTTAAACCAATTCAAGTTGAGGATTTAAATAAATTAAGCGCAAATAAAGTTTTTGAAAAAATATCACAAAATATTGATTTGTAATCAATAGGTCCGCGGTTCGAATCCGTGCGGGGGCACCATCACTCAATAAAATCAACGTTAATTTTTTTTCAAATTTTAAATTTAAATCAAATTTCTTTAGTGAGTGTGACGTGAGTGTGACGTGAGTGTGATACAATCAA
>SHAN01000018.1 GCA_004213155.1 Candidatus Pelagibacterales bacterium | reverse complement strand
ATACCAAATAAAGAAGATAAGTAACGACCTAAATTTGGATCATAATTAAGAAACTTAAAAAAAATTTTTAATAGAAAAATATATTGAAGAACAGGTTTGCCGTCTACCTCCGCGTTCCTTGCCAATGTTTCTTTTAAGGATAATTTAGGATCAGCTTGCCAATATGAAGCTATTTCATCTATCCAGTAATTTTCAAAATTTATTTGATAAAAAATTAAAAAAATTCCAATTACTAGTGATAAAAATCCTGAAAAAATGATTACAGCATTTTTTTTTCTTGAATACATTTCAAAATTTAACTTATAATAATTAATAACAAGAAAAAAGTTAAATCGAAACAATATTTTAATTTTAAATGTCAAAAAATTTTTTTGTAAATATACAAATTTTTATTCTAGAAAAAGTAAGAAGAGTAATTAAATCAATTGCAAAAAAAGAAAAACAAATTCTATATTTTATTAAGTTTTTAATATGGAAAAAAAATAATATCAAAAATATTGAATTTGATGAAGATTTTTTTTTAAAAAAAAAATTATCTAATGAAGATGAAAAATATTTACCTGAGCAAGTTATTGTTTGTGTTTGTTTTTATTTTAAAAAAGATAGATTAGAACAGTTGAAAAAAGTTTGTCATAATTTACAAAATATTGGGAAAAAAGTAGAAATTCAAATTATTACTAATGGTGATATAAAAGATTTCCCAAATTATTCTGAGATAACTAAGAATAATAATAAAATAGAAATACACAATATAAAAAGCTTATATCATCCATATTTACTTCCTTGGGCACATTTTGTTGTTATGAGAGAAAAAATAAAAAATTATTCTTATTCACATTTTTTATATTTGGAGGATGATATTTTAATTGATAAATCAAATATAATATATTGGCAAAAAAGTAGACAGATTTTAGATCAGTATAATCTTATACCTCAATTTTTTAGAGTTGAAACAAATAGTAATAATAAAAAAATTTATAGTTCTGATCTTTTAGAAAAGATAAATTATAATAAAGTTCCAAAATTAATATCAAAAAATAAAACTGTGGCATTTATTAATGTATCAAATCCTTATCAAGGTTGTTATTTTTATGATAGAAAATTAATGGAAGAGTATTTAAATTCTCCAGCAAGTAGCCCAGATTTTTTATTTTATAAAAATGCCCATGAAGATATATTAATTAGAGAAAGGGCCAATGCAGGACTGATGCACTACAACACACCTTCAGGTTTTTTTAATAGGCATGTTTTACCGGTAATGATTAAAAATAAAAAAATAGTTGATTTTTGTTTAATACAACATTTAGGAGAAAATAATTCTATAAATTCATCAAATTCTTTCGGTACAATAGATATAGAGGATGCTATTTATTAACTTGAATTAATCCTTATTTTTTCTGGTCTAATTTATGCGAAAAATTGCCATAATTTTTTCATATCTTGAAATGTTAAATTTTTACAAGTAAATATATAAAAACATTAATAAAAGATAAGTTTATGGGCATTCATTACGATTATAAATCTAAAAGAGGTGAAAGAGCGATGCTTAAGCAGGCTAAGCGTGAAGCACGTTTGGCTTCTAAAAAAGCAAAAAAAGGAATTATTGAAAGTGAAAAAAAAGAAGAAAAAGTAATGCACGATATACAAAAGCCAATAACCCTTGAAGACTTAACAAATCCTAATAAGTCAAAATAAAACTAATTTGTATTAAGTAAATAATGAATAATAAAAAAAAAAATATTGAAAAATTAGAAAAAGCATTAAAAAAAAATTTAAAAAAAAGAAAAGAATTTAAAAAAAAAATAAAAAAAAAATAAAAAATCATGACAGTTCTTTCAGATAAGTGGATTGGTAAAATGGTAAAAAAACATAAAATGATCCATCCATTCAAAAAAAAACAAGTTAGGGGTAAAAGTATATCTTTTGGATTATCTTCTTATGGATATGATGCTAGGGTTTCTAATGAATTTAAAATTTTTACAAATGTAAATTCTGAAATTGTAGATCCAAAAAACTTCAAACAAAGTAATTTTGTTACAAAAAAAACTAATGAATGCATTATACCTCCCAATTCTTTTGCTTTAGCAAGCACAGTAGAATATTTTAAGATACCGAATGATGTAATGGTTATTTGCTTAGGTAAATCAACTTATGCAAGATGTGGAATTATAGTTAATGTGACACCCCTTGAACCTGGCTGGGAAGGTTTTGTAACTCTAGAATTTTCTAATACTACACCTTTGCCTGCAAAAATATATGCAAACGAGGGTGTTGCACAATTTATTTTTTTAAAGGGAAATGAAAGACCTGAGATCACATACGCTGATAGAAAAGGAAAATATATGGGTCAAAAAGGCGTTACACTTCCAAAAGTTTAATTTATGGAAAAGTTAGAAATTACTGGAGATAAAAAACTCCAAGGTTCTATAAATATTTCAGGATCTAAAAATGCTTCATTGCCGATTTTAGCTGCAAGTATTTTATCAAACAAAATAATTTTAACAAATGTACCAGCAGTTAAAGATATTGATACAATGTTAGAACTATTAACATCTTTGGGATCCGTGATTAAAATTAATAAAAATAGAAAAACTATTATAATAAATAATAATAAAACAAATAAAACACACGCTAATTATAAATTAGTTAAAACTATGCGGGCAGGAATTTTAGTTCTTGGTTCACTTCTTTCTAGATTTAATAAGGCAAAAGTATCTTTACCAGGAGGATGTGCAATTGGGTTGAGACCAGTTAATATTCATATTGATGCTCTAAAAAAAATGGGAGTTAAAGTAAAAATAATTGATGGATATATTCATGCTGTTGCTAAAAATGGACTTAAGGGAGCAAAAATTAAATTTCAAAAAATATCTGTAGGAGCTACTGAAAATTTATTGATTGCAGCAGTTAAAGCAAAAGGAAGAACAGTCTTAAGTAACTGTGCAATTGAACCTGAAGTAAAAGATTTATGTAATTTTTTAATCAAACTTGGTGGAAAAATTAAATGGATAGGAAAAAGAAAAATTCAAATTGATGGCGTAAAAAAATTAAAAGATATTAATTATAAAGTTATGTTTGATAGAATTGAAGCTGGAACTTACATGATAGTTGCAGCGGCTACAAAAAGCAGAATAGCTATAAAAAATATTAATCCCAAAATTATAAATAAAGAAATTTTTATTTTAAAAAAAATTGGTGTTAAAATAATTGAAAAAAAAAAAAAAATTACAGTTATTGGGCCTAAAATTTTAAAAAGTATAAATATTAAAACATCACCTTATCCAGGCTTTCCAACTGACTTACAAGCACAGTTAATGGCCTTAATGTGTATAGCAAACAAACAATCAATTATTGAAGAGAATATATTTGAAAATAGATTTATGCATGTTTCTGAACTTAATAGAATGGGAGCAGATATTGTAGTTAAAGGTAGAAAAGCAATAATTAAAGGAAACAAAAAGTTAAATGGTGCAGAGCTTATGGCAACCGATTTAAGAGCTTCAGTTTCATTAGTAATAGCAGCTTTGATTTCAAGTAAAAAATCTACAATTAATAGAATTTATCATTTGGATCGAGGTTATGAAAATATCGAAAAGAAACTTTCTAAATGCGGAGCAAAAATAAAAAGAATTAAATGAAAGAGGCTAAAAATAAATTAAGATTAATAGGTAATAATATAGAAGATTTAAAAACAATTTCAGCTTATTGTCAGGATGCAATTATAAAGGTTTCAGATCTAGTTTTTTTAAAAAAAAATAAAATTTTTATTATAAAATTAAGCAGATTTATGTGGGAGGATTTAGAAAAGGGAGTTTTTAGAAAATATAAAAGAATTGATAGTTATTTAAGATTTAATTTTGTAGATAAGGTTTTGTCTAAAAATATAGATCAAAATAAAGGAAAAAAATCCTTAGAATTATTAACAATTAAACCTTTTTTAGAAAAAAATAATTTTTTTAAAATTAATCTAATATTTTCAGGAAATATTATTGTTTCTATTCACTCAGAAATAATAGATGTTATATTAGATGATCAGGAAATATATAGAGAAGTAAAAAATTTGCCTAAACATAAAATATTAAATGACTAAAAAATTAAATTCTAAAAATAAAAATTTTTATAAAAAATTATCTAATTTTTTAGATTCAAGAAATGAAAATATAAATTTAAGAGATCCAAAAGTATTTAAAATTATTGATGATGTTAAAAAAAATGGTGATCAAGCATTAATTAAATATGAAAAAAAATTTAGTAATAATAAAAAAATAATCATTTCTGAAACCGAAATAAAAAAATGTATAAGAAATCTTGATAGAAAAGTTAAAAAATCTATTGATTTAGCTTTTAATAGAATTTTTAAATATCACTCTAATCAAAAGTTTAAAAATTTTAAGTTTAGGGATAATTTAAAAAATATATTTGAATATAAATATTTCCCTATTGAAAAAGTAGGTATTTATGTACCAGGAGGAACGGCATCTTATCCAAGCACTGTATTGATGAATGCAATTCCCGCAATATTAGCAAATGTAAAAAAAATATTTATGGTAACCCCTTTATTTGAAGGAAAATTAAATCCAGGAGTAATTTATGCTGCAAAAAAATGTAAAATAAATAAAATTTATTCTATTGGGGGAGCACAGGCAATTGCAGCTTTAGCGTATGGGACTGCGAAAGTAGAAAAAGTTAATAAAATAGTTGGTCCAGGTAATAGATATGTGACGGCAGCTAAAAAAGAAGTTTTTGGAGATGTTGGAATAGATAAAATAGCTGGACCATCTGAAATTAGTATTGTGGTAGATAAATATTCAAATCCTGATTGGGTAGCTTCAGATTTAATTTCACAAGCAGAGCATGATAAAAATTCCCAAAGTATTTTATTATCAATTAATGATGAGATTATTGAAAAAGTAAAATTTTCTATTAAAAAAAAATTAAATTTATTACCAAGAAAAAATATTGCAAAATATAGTTTGGATAAATTTGGTTTATTCATCAAGTGCTCAAATTTAAATGAAATTGCAAAAATTATTAATATTATTGCCCCTGAACACCTTGAATTAAATGTAAAAAATTATAATTTTTTAAAAAATAAAGTTTTTAATGCTGGTTCAATTTTTTTAGGAAAGTATTCTACAGAGGCATTTGGTGATTATTTAGCAGGACCAAATCATGTATTACCAACAAATGGAGCTGCAAAATTCTCTTCAGGATTATCAGTTTATGATTTTTTAAAGGCGATTTCTTATTCAAATTTATCAAAAAGAGGTATTGAAAAACTTGGACCTTCAGTTATAACACTTGCTGATTTTGAAGGATTAGAAGGCCACTCAAAATCAGTTAAAATTAGAATTAAAAAAAAAGGTTATTAATTTGGCAAAACAAGATTTATTAGAGTTTAAAGGTAAAGTAATAGAATTATTGCCTAACGCTATGTTTAGAGTTAAGCTTGAAAATAACCATGAAGTTTTAGCACACACAGCTGGAAAATTAAGAAAAAATCGAATTAGGGTTTTAACTGGTGATAATGTGATGGTTGAAGTTACGCCATATGATTTAACTAAAGGTAGAATTACTTTTAGATATTAATTTTTGGCCTTGTAGCTCAGTAGTAGAGCAGTACCCTGAAAAGGTATGTGTCGTTAGTGCGATTCTAACCAAGGCCACCACTAAAAAAATTTAATTATTCTTTAATAATTCATTCTACAGGAAAGTGTAGCCATCCAGTTATAATATATTTTTTTCCAGATTTTAAAACCTCACCAGTATGTGCATGGGTCCATTCAGCTGGCCAAATAATTGTTTTACCAATCTCTGGTTTAATACTTATATCAAAATGATGATACTTTGTATGTCCACCATCCTCTACATCATTTAGATATGTCATAAATGCAAAAAGTCTATGTAAAGAATTAACAGAGGTTCTTTCAGAATGAATATGACCAAAATGATCTCCTGGCAAATATTCCCCAATATTAAATGGACCTATGTCCATTTTACCTGCCATTGTTTTTAAGAATGGCCATTGTTCTAAATAGTCTAAGTAACATTTATTTAACTCATTTATATATTCTTTTAATAATATAAATTTTTCATTTTTTAAATCATCACCCTTAATAGATATATCTGTTCTTTTTTTTACTTCTAAATTTTTTCCTTGTGACGTCATACCTTGTAAATGTAAGTTTTTATTATTTTGAAAGAATAATATTATTTTTTTACAAAGTTCATCATTTTCTAAATTCCATGATCCTATGAAATGTGTTTCGTTTTTATTAATTAATATTCTTTTCATAAAAATTTATATAATCTCAACATCGCTATTATTAAATCTTATCAACCCAGCACCTTTTTGTAGATATTTTAAACCATTTATATGATCATTTAATTTTAATAATAAGCCAGAGTATCCTAAGCAAGCATTTTTTTTATTGGGATTAATAGCTAAACATTCCTCATAATAAAGTTTAGCTTTATTTAACTGGTTAAGTTCCTTATATATTTTTGCAAGATTATTTAAAGCATCAGTATGATTTTTATTAATTTTTAAAGTTTGTTGGTAATTTTTAATTGACTCTTTTAATTCATTAAGATTATAATTAACAATACCAAGATTGTAATAAATATTTGGATAGTTTGGATTGATTTTTATTAAATTTAAAAAAATTTTTTTTGCTTCATTAAATTTTTTATTTTGAGCATTAAGTATTCCTAAAAAGAAAAGAGCTTCAAAATTTTCTGGATCTAAATTTAAAATTTTTTCCAAGCATTTAAGGGCATTTTCAAAATTCTTTTCTTTATAACATTGATTAAATTCATGAAATTTACTTCTTATTAACTCTATTTTTTGATCCGTAAGCATATCTATCAATTGTTTAGTTTATATTAATTTCAATTATATGTTGTAAAATTTACAATTTTTGCTAAAAGAGGACAATGATTAATATATTAAATATAACTGTACTATTATTAAAGCATAGCATTTTCCATGCTGGCTAAAGCTAGCTATTAATCAAATATAATATAATTTTTAAATCCACATAAAATAATATAAAAACAAGGAATGCCTGGGTGGTGTAACGGTTAGCACGAAAGTTTGTGGAACTTTAAGTTTGAGTTCGATTCTCAGCCCGGGTACCAAAAAAATGAATAAAGAAAATAAATTAGTTCCTGGATTACCTTCAGGATTTGAAGATCGATGGGATAAAAAACTTCTTCTCAAAAAAAAGCTATTAAAAGCTATTGAAAAAAATTTTATTAAATTTGGAGCAGAGGCTCTTGAAACTCCTTCGTTTGAAATTAGTGAAAATATAGGATCTTTTCTTGCAGAAGATGATGCCAATCCTATGTCTGATGTATTCTCATTCGAAGATGGAGATAAAAATATTACTCTTCGATATGATTTATCAAGTCCACTAGCAAGATTTGTTGCTCAAAATAATCAAACACTTCCATCTATTTATAAACGTTATGCTATTCAAAATGTTTTCAGAAATGAAAAAGCTGGAAATGGAAGATACAGAGAATTTACGCAAGCAGATTTTGATATAGTAGGAAATGTTAATCCTGCTCAAGCTAACGCTGAACTTTGTAATTTAATATCAAGCACATTATTAGATTGCGGTTTAAAAAAAAATCAATTTACAATTAATGTAAGTAATAGAAAAATAGTTCAGGGCTTAATTGATGATTTAAAAATATCAGAAGAAAAAAAAATAAAAGTAATTAGAGCAATTGATAAATTAGATAAACCTGGATTTGGATTAAAAGGTGTTGAAGAATTACTTAAAAAAGAGAGAAAAGATCAAAGCGGAGCCATTACTAAAGGCGCTGATCTAAATAATGAACAAGCATCTCAAATATTAAATTTTTTAAAAATGAAAGATTTGAAAGAATTAAAAAAGAATTTAAAAAATCCGCTGTCGCAAGAAGGAATAAAAGAGTTAGAGGATGTTTTTGAGATAATTGGATATGGATTAAATTTAAATCAAGTTAAGACAAATTTTACAATAGTTAGAGGATTGGCTTATTACTCAGATTTTATTGTAGAAACTAACTTAAATTTCAAAATTACAAACAATAAAGGTAAAGAAGTAGATATTGGAAGCATATGTTCAGGAGGAGCTTATGCAAAACTTATATCAAGATTTAAAGGAGTCGATGTTCCTGGAACAGGAATAAGTTTTGGTGTTGATAGATTGTTATTTGCCTTGATGCAATTAGATCAAATTAAAATAGAAGAAGAGAAGCCTGTTTTAGTCTGTGTGATGGATCAAAAATATTTGAAGAATTATTATGAAATGGTAAATCTTTTAAGAGATAACAATATAAATGCTGAAGTATTTCTAAATACTAAAAAAAACTTGGGTAAGCAGCTAGATTTAGCAAATAAACGAAAATTATCAGTAGCTATTATTTGTGGGGAAAATGAGTTTAAAGATAATACTGTTACGATTAAATACCTCAAAGGTGTTAAGGGTGAAAATAATCAAACAATTCCAAAAGCAGATTTAATTAATGAAGTTAAAAAACTTATCTGAAAAAATCCTTAGGTCAGTAAAGTCCAAAGGATTTAATTATATTGATTTACCTTCAGTAATTGAAGCAAATCATATTATACAGAGATCAGGAGAAAATTTTAAAAAATTTATTTTTTCATTTATAGATCAAAATGGCAACGAGCTTTGTCTGAGACCAGACTTAACTATTGTCTCGTGCCTAAGGTATTTAGAGAATAATTTAAAGAGCAAAGAGAAAATATTCTATAGTGGTCAAGCATATAGAAAATCAGATAATAAAAAAGATTCGATTATCAGAAATCAAGTTGGTTTTGAAATAATTGGATCAAAAGATGAAAAAAATGATGACAAAGAAATTATCAGTACAGCTTTAAAATCTTTGTCAAATTTAAATTATTCAACCGGAACCTTGAAAATTGGAAATATAGAAATTTTTAACTTATTAATTTCAAAACTTGATATTCCAAAAAGATGGAAATTAAGACTTTCAAGACATTTTTGGAGGGAAGAATATTTTAATGATCTATTGAAAAGATTAGAAACAAATTCAGATGTAGACCCAACCATTGTTGAGATTGATAAAAAAAAATATTTTAAAATGCTTAAAAAAAACCAAAAAACAATAATTGCAGGACGTTCAATTGAAGAAATTTTAAAAAGATTTAATAATAAAATTAAAGATCCCAGAAGAGCAAGTAGGGGTAAAAAAGTTTCTAAAATTATTCAAGAATTTCTAAAAATTAATTGCCCAATTAACAAAGCAGCAGAAAAATTAAATATTTTTTTTAAAAAAAATAAGATCAATTTAAAAGTGGATCAAAAATATTTTCCAACATCTAATAACAAAATTCAAAAATTAAATGTAGAGTTTTCTGCCTCTTTTGGTCGTGAATTAGAATATTATACAGGCATGGTATTTAAAATTGATATCAAATCTAAATCTAAAAATATTAACATAGTTAATGGTGGACGCTATGATAATTTAATTTCAGACCTTGGATCAAAAAAAAAAGTTTCGGCTGTAGGAGCTGCTTTAAACTTAAATTATTGATTATGAAAAATATTATTAAAATTGGTATTCCAAGCAAAGGTAGACTTCGAAAAGATATTTTGAATATATTTAAAAAGAAGAAATTAAAACTAGTATCAGAAAGAGGAGAAAGAGATTTACTAGGATCGGTAAGAAAATTTAAAAATATTAAAATTATATATTTGCATGCTCGAGAAATAATCGAAAGACTCGGAGATGGTTCGTTAGATTTAGGCTTTTCTGGATATGATTTATTCAAAGAAAGTGAAATTAATATTCAAAAAAAAATTTATGTTAATAAAAAATATGAATTTGGAAAAGCAAATTTAGTAATAGCAATTCCAGATATATGGATTGATGTTCAAACAATAGCAGATTTAGAAGAAATTGCATTTGAATTTAAGGATAAGAAAAAAAATAGATTAAGAGTTGCCACAAAGTATCCAAATTTAACTAAAGAATTTCTATTTTCCAAAGGTGTAACTCAGTTTAAAATTGTTAAAAGTTTAGGAGCAACAGAAATATATCCATTTACTGGCTCTTCAGAAATTATTACAGATATCACATCGTCTGGTGAAACTTTAAGAGCAAATAATTTAAGAATATTAAAGGATGGGCAAATACTAAAATCTTCTGCATGTTTATTTGTTTCTAAGTCTTCTAATAAAAAAAAAAAATTAAAACAAATTTTAAATTTGCTTAAATAAAAAACCTGATTATAAAAAAATTGCTGAAAAATTTATTATTTTTTTAGTGTTACGTTGTAAAATAAATTAAGATCAAGTATTTTAATTTTAAAAGGCAAGTATTTTTCAGAAATTATATTATTTTTATGTTTATATCTAATTATTGAAATAAGATTAAATATAGAGTTTACATGTTCAGTTGCGATCATATAATCATATTCTAGATTAGTGATATTTAATTTTTTTTTTACTTTAAATATCTTGAGAAAAAATCGACCTAACCTCCATAAAAAACCAGGGTCATTTGGCAAAGCTATAGATATAAATCCATTTTTTTTTAGTTTGCTCATCATTTCTTCTAAAAAAAATTCAGGATCAGAAATATGTTCCAATACATGGGAAATTATTATTCTATCAAAATAATTTTTTTTGTAGGGAATTTTTCTTCCATTATAAGTCTTAAATTTAAATTTTTTATCATCACCAAATTTTTTTTTTAAAAAATTAATTGCAAATTTTGAAGTTTCTATAAAATAATATTTTCCAAATTTATGTTTAACATATTTTAAATGAGGTGAGGTACCAGCGCCAATTTCAAGTACTTTACAGTTATTTTTTATTTTTTTTAGGTATCTAGTGTCTTCCAATCCTTTATGACACACTTCCATCATAGTGCCAACCGCACCAGTATTTTGATATGAATTGTATTTTTTTTCAATTTTAAGGATTGCTTTTTTTTTATACACAATAACAATAACTTAATAGTAGAAAAAAAATAAACAACACTTAATTTCAAATGGTTTTGCTTTATTATTTTTGGTTAAAGAAAATTTTATATTTTTCATCAATAAAAATTTTATCATAAAAAAACCCCCAGAAATTTCTTTCTGAGGGTTTCTAATTTCTTTAACTCTTGTACGAAGAGTGTTCTGGTTGGGAAATCGTATTACATTCCCATACCACCCATACCACCCATACCACCCATACCACCCATTCCTCCAGGAGGCATTCCACCAGGTGTAGCATCTTTTTCTTCAGGTTTATCAGCTATCATGGCTTCTGTTGTAACTAACAGTCCAGAAATTGAAGCAGCATCTTGTAAAGCAGTTCTTACTACTTTTGCAGGGTCAATTATCCCCTTTTCAAACATATCACAATAATCTTCAGCTTGAGCGTCATAACCTTTTGTAATTTTGTTAGCTTCTAGAAGTTTACCAACAATAACTGAACCATCTACACCTGCATTAGTACAAATTTGTCTAATAGGTGCTTGAAGAGATTTTCTAACAATATCAACTCCTGCTTTTTGGTCATCACCTTTAACTTTAATTTTATCAAGATCTTGAGAAGCATAAAGAAGTGCACATCCTCCACCAACAACCACTCCTTCTTCAACAGCAGCTCTAGTTGCGTTTAATGCATCTTCAACTCTATCTTTTCTTTCTTTAACCTCTACTTCAGTTGCTCCACCTACTTTTATTACAGCAACACCACCTGCTAATTTGGCTAATCTTTCTTGAAGTTTCTCTTTATCATAATCAGAAGTAGTTTCTTCAGTTTGTTTTCTAATTTGATTACATCTAGCTTCAATATCACTTTTTTTACCAGATCCACCTACAACAGTTGTGTTATCTTTATCTACTTTAATTTTTTTACAAGAACCTAGATCAGTAATTTTTACAGACTCTAACTTAACACCAATATCTTCTGAGATTACTTGCCCACCAGTAAGTATTGCAAGATCTTCTAACATCGATTTTCTTCTATCACCAAATCCTGGAGCTTTTACTGCACAAACTTTAAGGCCACCTCTTAATTTATTTACAACAAGTGTTGCAAGTGCTTCACCTTCAACATCTTCAGAGATTATCATTAATGGTCTTCCAGCTTGAACAACTGCTTCAAGAAGTGGTACCATTGGTTGCAAGTTAGTTAATTTTTTTTCATGTAACAAAACAAATGGATTTTCTAATTCTGTGGTCATTTTGTCTGCATTTGTTATGAAATAAGGAGAAAGATATCCTCTATCAAATTGCATTCCTTCAACAACATCAAGTTCAGTTTCAGTACTTTTGGCTTCTTCAACTGTAATTACACCTTCATTGCCCACTTTTTGCATTGCTTTAGAAATCATATCTCCAATTTCTTTTTCACCATTAGCAGAAATAGTTCCAACTTGTGCAATTTCTTCACTAGTTTTAACTTTTTTTGCAGACGCTATTAATTTTTCTTTAACATGCGAAACTGCTGAATCTATTCCTCTTTTAACATCCATAGGATTCATTCCTGCCGTCACATATTTAATTCCTTCTTTAACTATTCCTTGAGCAAGTATTGTTGCTGTAGTAGTTCCATCTCCTGCTACGTCATTAGTTTTGCTTGCAACTTCTTTAACCATTTGAGCACCCATATTTTCAAATTTATCTTCTAAATCGATTTCTTTTGCTACAGTTACACCATCTTTTGTGATTCTTGGTGCACCATAAGATTTATCAATAACTACATTTCTTCCTTTTGGGCCAAGTGTAACCTTTACTGTGTTAGCAAGAATATCTACACCTCTAAGCATTTGTGATCTTGCTTCTGAGTCAAATTTTACTATTTTAGACATTTTAATTTTCTCCTTTAAATAATTATTTTTTACTTTTTGATATGCCCATAATGTCAGATTCTTTCATTATGCTATATTCATCACCATCTATTTTGACCTCTGTTCCTGACCATTTCCCAAAAAGAACTTTGTCTCCAACTTTAACATCCATTGGTATAATTTTGCCATCTTCAGTTTTAGCTCCATTTCCAATAGCTACAACTTCACCTTCTTGAGGTTTTTCTTTTGCTGTATCAGGAATTATTATCCCTCCAGCTGTTTTTTCTTCGCTTTCAAGCACTTTAATTAGTACTCTGTCATGTAAAGGTCTAAATTTCATTATTTACTCCTGTTAAATTCTTTGATTCATATGGATATCTATATCGTTTATTTCAAGATACACATCTAAATTAAGTTAAACTTTAAAAAACCAAGGAAATACTATATTTTTTGATAATAAACATCAAAAATAATGCAATTCAAACATTTAGAAACTGGTTTAAAATCAATCTTTAATGATTATGATACATTTGTAATTGATCTTTGGGGAGTAATACATAACGGTATAAAATTGCATCAATCAGCAATAGAAGTTTTAAGAAATTTGAAAAAAAATAATAAAGAATTTTTTTTAATTTCTAATGCTCCAAGACCAAAGAATAGTGTTGCAAAATTTTTAAAAAAACTTGATTTAGAGGAGAAATATTTTGATCACATTTATACCTCAGGTGATGCATCACTTGAGGCTTTAAGATTAAAAAAATTTGGTAATAAATTCTTTCACATTGGTCCTCCAAAAGATTTTGATTTGTTTAAGGATTTCCAAGAGAATAAGACTAATATTATTGAAGAATCAGAATATCTTTTATGCACAGGGCTTTTCGATTTTGAAGAAAATAATTTAGATTATTATTCGAAATTTTTAAATAAATATGTTGATAAAAAATTAATCTGTACAAATCCAGATTTAATAGTTCATAGAGGAAGTAAAGAAGAATATTGTGCAGGTTCTGTTGCAAAAATATTTCAGAATATTGGTGGATCAGTAATATATTATGGAAAACCTTATCCAGATATTTATAAAAATTGTATTAAAGATAAAAAAAAAGTATTAGCTATTGGTGATAATTTAAATACTGATATTAAAGGAGCAAATATAATGAACTATCACAGTCTATTTATATTAAATGGAGTTCACAAAAACGAATTTACATCCAAAAAAGAAATTAATTTAGATAAAATTTTAAAAAAATATAATTTACATATAAACTATTTTCAAAATCAACTTGCATGGTAAAAAACTTTAAAATATATAAAAATTTTAATTTATTAAAAAGACATAAAAAGTCAATTTTATTAATTGGTAACTTTGATGGGCTACATTTAGGTCATCAAAAACTATTTAGTTTAGCAAAAAAATATTCAATTAAATATAAAGCAAAAATTGGTGTATTAACTTTTGACCCTTTGCCAAAAATGTTTTTTAATAAAAATTTATCTAACTATAGAATAACAACTAATGAGCAAAAAAATAATTTATTTAAAAAAGCTGGTGTAAACTTCGTTGTTATCAGTAATTTTAATAAAAAATTTTCTAAAATAAAATCAACAAATTTTATTAAGAATATTTTGCATAAAAAATTAAATCCAAAATTTATATTTGTAAGTAATAATTTTAGATATGGATTTAATAGAGAGGGTGATGTTAAACAATTAATTTTAAATGAGAATTTTTTTGATTATAAAGTTGTAAAACCAAAACCATTATTAAAAAAAAGAAAAGTTGTTTCATCTACCTTAATAAGGAAATTATTACAAAATGGAAAATTGGATAAAGCAAATAAACTACTTGGTAGATACTGGACAATTGAAGGAAAGGTAAAACAAGGAAGAAAAGTTGGAAAAAAACTTGGCTTTCCTACATGTAATATTGATATTAAGAAATACATTTTGGCAAAACCAGGAGTGTATTCTGTTAAAGTAAGAGCTTCTAATTATAAGAAAAAATTAAAAGGGATAGCTAATCTGGGATACAGACCTACTTTTAATGGTAAAAAAAT
Organism: Candidatus Pelagibacterales bacterium; assembly: GCA_004213155.1. Lineage (GTDB taxonomy): Bacteria > Pseudomonadota > Alphaproteobacteria > Pelagibacterales > Pelagibacteraceae > MED-G107. The sequence goes on along the minus strand of SHAN01000018.1, from coordinate 2,261 downwards.
TCTTTTAGAGGTTAATTTATTTAATTTTAGTGGCAATCTATATAACAAATCTTTAAGTGTTAGTTTTTGTAGCTTTATAAGAAAAGAGAAAAAATTTAAAAACCTTGATGATTTAGTTCAACAGATAAAAAAAGATTTAAAACAAGCAAATATTGATTTAAAAAAAATATAATGAGTAAAGAAAATATAAATCTCCCAAAGACTGCTTTTTCCATGAAAGCAAACTTGCAGAATAAAGAACCTCAAATTTTAAAATATTGGGACGAAATTAATCTATATAAAAAAATTAGGATTTCTAGCAAAGGTAAAGAGAAGTTTGTGCTACATGATGGTCCACCTTATGCAAATGGAAATATTCATATGGGGACTGCATTAAATAAGATACTTAAAGATATTATTGTTAAATTTCATCAAATGGATGGCAAAGACTCTATTTATGTTCCAGGATGGGATTGTCACGGTTTACCTATAGAATGGAAAATTGAAGAAAAATATAAAAAAAATAAAAAAAATAAAAATGAAGTTCCTATTATTGAATTTAGAAAAGAATGTAGGGCATTTGCAGAAAAATGGATAGAGATTCATAAAGAACAATTTAAAAGACTGGGCGTTGTTGGAGATTGGGAAAATTATTATTCGACTATGAGTTTTGATGCAGAAGCTCAAATAGTTAGAGAATTAGGAAAATTCTTAAAAGAAGGAAGCTTATATAAAGGTTTTAAACCTGTTCTGTGGTCTACTGTAGAAAAAACAGCTTTAGCAGATGCTGAAGTTGAATATAAAGATCATAAATCAGATACAATTTATACTTCTTTTCCAGTAAAAAAATCTAATCTAAAAGAATTAGAAAATTCAGAGATTATAATTTGGACAACAACTCCATGGACTATACCAGCGAATAAAGCTTTAGCTTATAATGAAAACTTAAATTATTTAATTATTAGTTTAAATGAAGGTGATTTTAAAGATAAAAAAATAGTAATTGCAGAAGAATTGCTAAGCTCAGTTATAAAGGATTGTTCAATAAAAAGTTATAAAGAAATAAAAAAATTTAAAGGTAGCTTGTTTAAAAATACTATCTGTAATCATCCATTTTTAAATTTAGGATATAATTATGAAATTCCAATGCTAGAAGCTAGATTTGTAACTACAGAACAGGGCACAGGAATTGTTCATTGCGCCCCAAGTCATGGTCCAGATGATTTTAATCTTTGTTTAAATCATGGAATTAAAGCTATTGAAACTGTAGATGGAGATGGAAAATATACAAAAAATGTTCCTTTATTTGAAGGAATACATATTTTTAAAGCAAATTCTATCGTAATAGAAAAACTTAAAGAACAAAAAAAATTATTATCAAATGGTGAATTAATACATTCTTATCCTCATTCATGGAGATCCAAAGCACCATTAGTTCACAGAGCAACCCCGCAATGGTTTATATCTATGGAAAGTCATGGACTTCGAAAAACAGCTTTAAAAGCAATAGATGATACAGAATTTTATCCAAATAAAGGTAGAGAACGATTAAGATCAATGATTGAAACAAGGCCAGATTGGTGTGTTTCAAGACAAAGAGTTTGGGGAGTTCCTTTACCTATTTTTATTCATAAAAAAACTAAAGAAGTTTTAATTGATGAAAAAGTTATAGAAAATATTGCTACTATATATGAAAAAGAAGGTTCAGATTGTTGGTTTTCTGATGACGCTCAAAAATTTTTAGGCAAAGAGTATGCTGCAGAAAATTATGATAAATTAAGCGATATAGTTGAAGTTTGGTTTGATAGTGGCTCAACACACTCTTTCGTTTTAGAGAAGAGAAAAGATCTTAAATGGCCTGCTTCTATGTATTTAGAAGGTTCTGATCAACATAGGGGCTGGTTTCATTCATCTTTATTAGAATCTTGTGCTACGAGAGGAAGAGCTCCATATGATGCAATTCTGTCTCACGGATTCGTAGTTGATGGAAAAGGTTTAAAAATGTCAAAATCCCTTGGAAATGTAATGGCACCAGAAGATATTTTAAAAAAATATGGTGCAGATATCTTAAGAATATGGGTAGCATCATCTAATTATGCAGAAGATTTACGAATTGATTATTCAATTTTAGAACAACATGCAGAGTCTTATAGAAAAATTAGAAATACTTTTAGATATTTACTTGGAAATATAAATGATGAATTTAAATCAATAGATTTAAATAAAGTAAAGTTAGCAGACTTACCAGAGCTAGAACAGTATATGCTACATAAAATTTTTAA
>SHAN01000017.1 GCA_004213155.1 Candidatus Pelagibacterales bacterium | reverse complement strand
TAAAGGAGTGTAAACAGCATTAGCCCATTGTTCAGGGTTCATGTCTGGTTCTCCTTTTTCATCCATAGAAGTAAAGGTTGGCATAGTAGCACCTGGTATAAGTTCTACTTCACAACCATAACCTTTTTCTAAAATGATTTTATCTACGTTAGCCATTAACTCAGCAGATGCCCAGTTTTGCTCAGCAATAACCAGTTTTCCACATGCTGCGTTTGCTATACCAGAAAAAGATCCGATACCAAAAACTAACAATGTAGAAAATAGTATTTTTTTAATGTTCATATTTCCCTTTTTTTCAGTTTATATTTCATAATGACAACACATTGAGATTAGAAAATCAACCTGACGAAATGTAAAAAACAACCTATAATAGAATAAGTTTTAAGATATAGGTGGTTTTTTTTAAGATCTCATTTTTTTTCCATCAGGATCGTACAACGGCTTAGATTGGACGTATGATTTATAAAGATTTCCATTTATCTCAATATCTAATTCACTTCCATTAGTTGCTAAGCTATTTGGCACATATCCCATAGCCATACTTTTTTTAACATGATGTGCATAACCACCAGAAGTAATATATCCAATACATTTTCCATCTTTTAATATTGCTTCATCTCCAGTTACATCAATATTTTCAGTGTCAATTGTCATTGTAACTAATTTTTTTTTAGGTCCATTTTGTTTTTCTTTTAATGCTGCTTCTTTACCTAAAAAATCTTTACTCCAATTAATAAAGAAGTCCAAACCAGACTCAGCAGCTGTAAAATCTGGTCTAAAGTCTAAAGTCCAAGCTCCCCAATTTTTTTCTAATCTCATAGACATCAAGGCCCTTCCTCCAAATACTTTAAGACCTAAATCTTTTCCATTATTTTCAATTTCTTCAAATAATTTTATTTGAAATTGCGGAGCTGTATAAATTTCATAACCAAGCTCACCAGTAAAAGAAATTCTATTTATTATTACTGGAACACCTCCAACATATATTTCTCTAGTATCTCTAAATTTAAATGCTTGATTTGAAAAATCTTCTCTAGAAATTTTTGAAATTAATTTTCTAGATTCGGGTCCTGAAATTGCTAATCCATGATAATCATCTGATCTATTTTTATATTTAACTCCCGAATTAGGTAAATATTTTTCAAACCATCTTCTATGCATCTCTTGAACAGCTCCAGAACCAAAAATCATAAATTTTTCTTCATTAAGACATGCGACAGTTAAATCACCGTAAAGTTTACCTTTTTTTGTAATCATTGGGTTTAATGTAATTCTTCCTGGTTTTGGAATTCTTCCTGCTAATATAAAATCTAAATACTTTCGGGCATCAGGTCCTGTAAATTCATGTTTTGAAAAATTTGCAATTTCACAAACTCCAACAGCAGATCTTACTGCTAAAACCTCAGACTCTATATATTTATGAGAACGTGATCTTTTAAATGTTGGTTCTTCAAAAGCATCTTCTTTATCTTTTGCAAACCAAAGTGCTTGCTCTAAACCAAAACTATCTCCCATAACAGCACCTTTAGAAATCAATCTATCATATAAAGCAGTTGTTTTTTGTTTTCGTCCTTTTGGTAATGTCTCATTAGGAAAAGTCATAATAAATCTTCTTTCATAATTTTCTGAAGATTTTATAGTCCCATATTCTGGAGAAGCATAATGTCCAAATCTAGCAACATCCATTGCCCAAACATCTAATGAAGGTTCACCATCTATAATCCATTCTGCAATACATTTTCCAACACCTCCTGCTTGGCAAAAGCCTGCCATAACTCCAACTGCAACCCAATAATTTTTTTTACCAGGCACAGGTCCTATTAATGGACTACCATCAGGACCAAAAGTGAATGGTCCGTTAATAATATTTTTTATACCCGCTCTTTCCAAAGCTGGTATTCTTTTGAATCCTATTTCAAGTCGATCTTGAATATTATCTAATTTAGGTTGAAGTAACTCATGTCCAAAATCCATAGGTGTTTTTTTAACTTGCCAAGGGGTTGATTTAAATTCGTATGTTCCTAACAACATACCTTGCGCCTCTTGTCTAAAATAAATATTACCTTCAAAATCAGTTCCAATTGGTAATCTTGGTTCATTTTTTCTCTCTACAATCTCTGGAATTGATTCAGTAATTAAATAGTGATGTTCCATAGGTTGGACTGGTAGATTAATACCTGCCATTTTTCCTACTTCTCTTGCCCATAAACCTCCTGCGTTAATTACTATTTCGGCATTAATATTTCCCTTTTTGGTTACAACTTCCCAAGAACCATCTTTTTGCTGATTAGTTTCTATTACAGGTGTATGGGTATAGTATTTTGCTCCATGTATTTTTGCTGATTTTGCGTAAGCATAAGTAACCCCTGAAGGATCTACTTCTCCATCAATTGGATCCCAGAGTGCTGAAATATAATGTTTTGGATCTATTAATGGATGTTTTTTTTTAACTTCCTCTAATGAAATAAACTCTTGATCAAGTCCCATATATCTTGCCTTAGATCTTTCTCTTTTTAAATAGTCTGCCCAAATCTCATTTGAAGCTAGATAAAAACCCCCACTGGGTTTAAATCCAACAGAGTGACCTGATGTTTCCTCAATCTCTTTATATAGGTTAATTGTATAAGCCATTAATTTAGAGATATTTGGATCTGAAGAAATTGCGTGTACAGATCCTGCGGCATGCCAAGATGAACCAGAGGTAAGCTCGTTTCTTTCTAGTAAAATACAATCTTTTAAACCAAATTTTGCAAGATGAAAAAGAATTGAGCAACCTACAACTCCACCTCCAATTACAACAACCTTGGCATGTGTTTCCATAAAAACAAACTAGTATTTTTTGCTCATTTTAGTATTTAAATCTAAGAAAGACTTATCCTTACCATGTAACCAATGTCTACTCATATCTGGGTAATACTTATAAGAAATTGGTTTTCTACCTAAAGCCACCGACATTTCCCTTACATGATGAGGTTCTGCTCCACAACAAATACCAATAAAATTTACATTTTCTTTTAAACAGTCTTTCGCAAATTCAGCCATTTCAAATCTATTACAATACAAATTATCTAATGCAACCGGAAAAGCATTTCCTCCAGGAATACAATCGCATCCAGGATCAGTCTGATTTAAAAAACCTGGCTGTTCTTCTGTAGTTCTATAAGGAACTGGTAATGCAGCAACATGACATGAAACTTTTTTTCTTATTTCAGGCAAAAGTTTCATTGTCATCTTTGGTCCTCTATAACAATTCAATCCAACTACGTCTGCACCAAGATCTTCCATAATTTTACATGCATCACCGGGCGAATGACCTTCTCTTGTTTTGTCTCCTTTTTTAATTGAAAAATTAGTTACAGCAATTAAACCAGCATCTTTAATAGCTTTGAGAGCAATCTTCATCTCTTCTGTCCAATTTATCGTTTCAGCAACTATAAAATCAACTCCTGCTTCTTTAGCCCAAGCTACCTGTTCTTCATACATTTTTTGGCACTCTGAATGACTTTTTTTATCATCAGGATTATAAATATTTGTGTTAGCGACATCTCCACAAACTAATAAATCAAGATCTTTAAATTCATCTCTTGAATCTTTTGCAATTTGTAATGCATTTTTTTGTAAAGGTTCTAATAGTTCTTCTTTACCAATAAGACGAAGTTTTTCTCTATGTCCATAATAAGTAAATGCCTGAACAACCTCTGAGCCAGCTCTAATAAACTCTCTATGTAGCTGAGAAAGTACTTCTGGATGTTCTAATACAACTTCTGGAACAAAAGCACCAGCTGATAAATATCCTCTTCTTTCCATTGCAAACAAATATCCTTCTGCACAAAGAACAGGTCCGTTATTAAGTCTTGTAATTAAATCTTTTCCCATATTTCCTCCTAATTATAATTAATTTTTTTAATTGAATTTTAATTAATTAGTTTCTCTGGAAATAATTAGACTTTAAGTGATAAAAAAATCTATTTAGATTAAGCAAATAAAAATTTGAATAGCCAATTACAATAAATTTTTTTATTGTTTTATTCATTTAAGATAAAATCCTATATCGATTTTATATCTAAATAAAGCTTATTTTTATTAAAACTTAAAGTTGTAATTAATCATACTTATTGAATGCAAATCTTATTATTGTTAGATTTTATATATGGCACAAAAAGACGTCGGAAATAAAATTCCTATTTATAAATTAAAAACTACAAATGAAGTCATGAACTATTATGATGAGTGGGGATTAGAAAATAAATACGATCAAGATATGGCCGAGTGGAATTATACCGGTCCTAAAGAAACAGTCGAAGTATTTAAAAAATACTCAAAAAATAAAAATGCAAAAATATATGATGCTGGTTGTGGCACTGGTTTAGTAGGTGTAGAATTAAAAAAATTTGGATATCATTATTTTGATGGTGCAGATTTATCACAAAAATTATTAGATTTAGTTCCAAAAAATCTTTATCAAAATCTCTCTAAAATTGATTTAAATAAAAATATTAATATTAACGATAATAATTATGACGCTGTTATGTGTGTTGGAACATTTACTTTTGGACATGTTAAACCTCCAGCTTTAGATGAATTTATAAGAATTACAAAAAATCAAGGATTAATATGCTTTACTATCAATGAGGGTATTTATGAGGAATATGGTTTTGATAAGAAAATTGAAGAATTAAATAAAAAAAAAATATGGAAAATGAAAGAATTTTTTAAATCAAATTATATTGCAAGCAAAGATGTTAATGCTTGGTTAGGTATAGCTGAAGTTATTAAATAGCTTTAAAGCCATCTTCTAAACATGCATCTGTTACACTATGATAAAAAGACTCTCCAAAGCTTCTAAGGGAAAATAATCTTATTTTATTTGGATTATCATTAAGCATGTCAATAGTAATCGTTATGCCGTTAAAAACTGAATTTACACAATTATTTTTTTGTAAATTATCAAAATCAAATGGACATCCTTTTTTTAATATTTCTTTTGCATTTTTACCTACTAATTCAATAACAGTTCTTGAATGAGATAAATCAGTTACTGCAAAATCATTACTATTAAATAATTTATTAATATCATTTAGCAATTCTTTATTTGTTGATATTAGAAGCCAATTATCAGGACCACACCATAAAATTCTTAAATTATTATTACAATTTACTTTTAAAGTTTCATTTGGTAATTTAATTCCTTCAATATTAATATTATTTATTGAAAAAACAGATTTTTTATATTTAACTATTTGAACTATTAATAAATTTTTTATTTCAGAAATTGTAATAAGTTCATTTTCATCTTTGCCTTCATAATTTCCAAATAGACCTTTTTGATGAATATTTTCTAATGAAGAAATTGATATCATGATCTTACTCTTTCTCCTTTCGGATCGACATAATGTGATGAAACTATTTCTACTGGAATTGATTTATTTTTCAATGGAGATAAGGCAAATAATTTTTGACCTATCATATTTTTACCATCTTTAACGATCGCTAATGAAAAAGGGTTATCATATTCAACGCTCCAACAAGATGCAGAAACATGTCCTAATTTAGGATTAGGTAATTTAGCGTTTGCATCCTTAACTAAATAAGATCCTTCAGGTATACTTGTTTTTTTATCAAGAGGAACAACACCTACAACTTTTTGTCTATCGTCTGCTACAAAAGCTTCTCTATTGAGTGATCTTTTTCCAATAAAATCCTTTTTTTTACTAACCATACCTTCTAAAGAATTATCATAAGGAATTGTTCTACCATCTAGTTCTGAGCCCGCAACATGCCCCATTTCTATTCTTAAAGTAGATAAAGCTTCGGTTCCATAAGCCTCTATATTAAACTCTTTTCCTACTTCCATTATTTTTTCCCACATGAAATTCCCATTATCTGATTGAACATTAACTTCGTAAGCAAGTTCTCCAGAAAATGAGATCCTAAATATTCTTGCAGAAATTCCAAATAGATCGCTCTCTAAATAGCCCATAAATGGCAAACCTTCATTTGAAAGATTTATTTTTGGAAATAATTTTTGTAAAACTTGTCTGGATTTTGGTCCAGCAATAGCAGCTCCAGCCCATTGTTCTGTTGTTGAAACTACATTAACATCTAATTCTGGCCAAACAATTTGTAAATAATATTCCAAATGTGATAAAACATTTGCTGCTTGAGCTGTTGTTGTTGTCATATGATAATGATTTTCAGAAATCCTTGTTGTAGTACCATCATCCATAACAATTCCATCTTCTCTTAACATTACTCCATATCTTGCTTTGCCAACAGGTAGCTTTAACCAGGCATTTGTGTAGACTCTATTCAAAAATTCTGCTGAATCAGGCCCTTTAATATCTATTTTTCCTAAGGTAGTTACATCGCAAACACCAACATTTTTTCTTACATTTTTAGCCTCTCGCTTTGAAGCCTCAAATAAAGTTTCATCACCTCTTTTATAATATCTGGGCCTTAACCAAACTCCTGCATCTACAAAAATAGCATTATTTTTTTCATGCCATTGATGCATTGGAGATTTTCTTGTAGGTTTAGAATGTTTTCCTACTTCCCTTCCAACAATTGCTCCAATTGTAACTGGCGTATAAGGAGGTCTAAAAGTAGTATGCCCAACCTCAGGTACTATTTTATTTTCTACTTCAGAAACTAATTGTAAACCATTAAGATTACTTGTTTTACCTTGGTCTGTTGCCATCCCTAGAGTTGTATACCTTTTAACATGCTCTATTGATCTATAACCTTCTCTTAAAGCTAATTCAATATCTGCTACCGATACATCATTTTGGAAATCTAAAAACCTTTTATAATTTTTTCCTTCAGGCAGTGGTACACACCAAAATTTATCATGTACTTCTGATTTTTTTTCTACTACTGATGGCACTGAAACTCTATTATCTTTTAAAGTTATTTTTTTTGATAACTGATAACCAATATCAAAAGATGTTTTTAAAGTTTCTTCGAGTGTATAAACACCGTTTGCTGCTCCAACTGTTGTTTCTTTTTGTTTAGATTTATCCGGAACAAAAGCATCAATGTCTTTATTAAATTTTGTTTTAGCTCCTGATTGAGATGCTAAATGAATTGTAGGTGTCCAAAATCCAGAAACGCATATACAATCACAATCAATATTTTCAATATTACTTAAAATTTTTTTGTCATCTGAAATTTTTGCTATTTCTGCTGATTTAACTTTTTTATATCCTTTTGCAACAACAACTACATAAGAAAATTTAATTTTAATATTTAAATTTTTTGCTTCATTTATTATTTCTGAATTTGGATTTTTTCTTGTATCTAAAATAATTGGTTCAATACCATTTTTTTTAAATTCTATTGCTGTTTCATAGCCACTATCATTATTTGTAAAAATTAAAGGTTTTTTACCAACTAAAACTCCATAAATTTTTAAATATTCTTTAGCTGCAGATGATAACATTACTCCTGGCGTATCGTTGTTTCCAAAAACTAATGGTCTTTCAATTGAACCAGATGATATAATTACTTCTTTAGCTCTAATATACCAAAGTCTTTGTTTTGGAATATATTTTTGTGTTATAGGCAAGTGATCACTAATTCTTTCTGACATTACAAGCATATTATGATCATAATAACCAAAGACCTGTGATCTATTTTTTACTATTACATTCGGCATCTTTTTTAGTTCAGATATAATGTTGTCAGCCCACTCTTTTCCATTTTGATTACCAATATTTACATCGTCAGTTAAAAGGGTCCCACCAAATCTTGCTTTGTCTTCAGCTAAAATTATTTTGGCTCCATTTTTTGCTGCAGAATAAGCACTTGCCAAACCTGATGGACCTGATCCAGCAATTAATAAATCACAATATTCGTATTTGTGTTCATATCTTTCTTTATCATGTTTTGTTGATGCAACACCTAAACCTGCTGCTTTTCTAATAAATGGTTCATAAATTTTATACCAAAAGCTTTTTGGCCACATAAATGTTTTGTAATAAAAACCTGCTGGAAAAAACATTTTTAATAAATTATTAATAGCACCAATGTCAAAATTTACACTTGGCCAACAATTAACACTATTTGCCTCAAGTCCTTCAAAAAGCTCCTGTTCTGTGGCTTTTACATTGGGTTCAGTCTCATTGTTTCTATTTAATTGAACTGCAGCATAAGGCTCATCAACTCCTGCACCAAAAAAACCCCTAGGTCTGTGATATTTAAAACTTCTTCCAATAAGATGGACTCCATTCGCAATTAATGCAGAGGCCAAAGTATCACCCTCATAACCAAAATATTTTTTTCCATTAAATTTAAATGAAATTTTCTTATTTCTATTAATTAATCCAATATTATTTAATCTAAAGTTTTGTGACATAACTAAATTTCTTCACTAGCTTTAAAGGTTTTGAATATTTCATGGGTAGCAGTGTCTCTTTGAACTTTAATCCACTGTCTACATCCTGAAATATGATGCCATAGTTCTAAATGTTTTCCTCTTAAACTTTTTCTCAAATATACAAAGTGGTTCCATTCTTTATCAGAAACTTCTTTATTTAATTCCGGTCTTTTAACGCTTGCATCACCACCATATGCAAATTCGTTTTGAGATCTCAATCCACAATGAGGGCATTTAATGTGTAACATTTATGAAATCCAAGTTTTTGTACCAAGTCCTTTTTCATCTAACAAATGACCTGTGTTAAATCTATTTAAACTATAACCAGCATTTAATTCATGAACTCTATCTTGTGCTATTGTATGAGCAAAAGTCCAACCTGAAGCTGGCGTAGCTTTAAAACCTCCGTAACACCAACCACAATTCAAATATAATCCTTCAATATGAGTTTTATCTATAATTGGAGAACCATCCATAGACATATCCATTATGCCTCCCCATGTTCTAAGCATTTTTAATTTACTTAAAAATGGCATCATTGCAATTCCTTCTGTTAAAACATGTTGAAGTGTTGGTAAATTTCCTCTTTGTGCATAACTATTGTATCCATCTAAATCTCCTCCCATTACCATTTCACCTTTATCAGATTGACTACAATAAAAATGACCTGCACCAAAAGTGACTACATGATCTAAAATTGGTTTTACTGGTTCAGAAACGCATGCTTGCAAAAGATGTGTTTCTATTGGAAGTGTCATATTTAATTTTTCAGCAAGGATTGAAGTGCTTCCGGCTACACATAATCCAACTTTGTTAGCTTTTATATTTCCTTTTGAAGTTCTTATTCCTTTAATTTTTCCTGCAACAACATCAAATCCTGTAACTTCACAATTTTGAATTATATCTACTCCCATGGAATCCGCTTGTCGAGCGTACCCCCAAGCAACTCCATCGTGTCTGGCTGTTCCAGCGCTTGGTTGCATCAACCCACCAAAAATTGGAAAACGTACATTTTCTGAAAAATCTGCCATAGGAATAATTTTTTTTACTTGATCTCTATCTAAGAGTACTGCATCGATGCCATTCAGTCTCATTGAATTTCCTCTTCTAGAGTAAGCATTCATTTGTGCATCAGAGTGAGCAAGATTAATTATTCCTCTTGGTGAAAACATTATATTAAAGTTTAATTCTTGACTCATGCTTCTCCATAAATTCATTCCAAATTCACTAAAAAGAGCATTTTCATCATGCATGTAATTGGATCTAATTATTGTTGTATTTCTCCCAACATTTCCTCCACCTATCCATCCTTTTTCAATAATAGCTACTTTTCTAATATTATGTTCCTTTGCAAGATAATAAGCTGTGGCTAAACCATGGCCACCACCACCAATAATTATAACATCATACTCATTTTTTGGAGCTGGATCTTTCCAAGCTACTTCCCAACCTTCATGATTGTTAAAAGCATTTTTTATTAGGTTAAATACTGAATATTTTTGCATAATTTAATTTTACAGCAAACAATATAAATAATTCTTATTTTTTTTATATATATTTTTTAGAACTTTCAAAAATTGTTAAAAAAGGATAATAATCGATCGTCAAACAAGTTTTAACATTAAAGAAAACGTCAAAATGAGCAAAGTTAAGTCAGATATTGAAATAGCAAGAGCAGCAAAAATGAAGCCTATACAACAAATTCTTGATGCTATGGGTGTTCCTGATAAAGCTGAAGTTTATAGCCCTATGGGTAGATATATTGCAAAAATTAAACTTCAATTTTTAGAAACTTTGAAAAAAAAAAAAGATGGTAAATTAATCCTAGTAACAGCAATAAGCCCTACTCCAGCTGGTGAAGGTAAAACTACAACCTCAGTTGGTTTAACAGATGGTTTAAATAAAATAGGAAAAAAATCTATTGTCTGTTTAAGAGAACCAAGTTTAGGGCCATCATTTGGAATGAAAGGTGGTGCTGCAGGTGGTGGTTATGCTCAAGTAGTACCAATGGAACAAATTAATTTACATTTCACAGGAGATTTTCATGCAATTACTTCTGCACATAATCTATTATCTGCATTAATAGATAATCATATTTATTGGGGAAATAAATTAAACATAGATGTAAGAAGAATTGTTTGGAAAAGAGTAATGGATATGAATGATCGTTCATTGAGAGGTATTAATATTAATCTAGGTGGAGTAGCTAATGGTTATCCAAGAGAGGATGGATTTGACATAACTGTAGCATCTGAAATCATGGCAATATTTTGCTTATCAAATGATTTAAAAGATTTAGAAAAGAGAATAGGAAACATAACTATTGGTTATACGAGAGATAAGAAAGCAATTTATGCTAAAGATCTAAAGGCTGAGGGACCTATGACTGTGTTATTAAAAGATGCAATCAGACCAAACTTTACCCAAACTTTAGAAAATAATCCTGCAATTATTCATGGTGGTCCTTTTGCTAATATTGCACACGGATGTAATTCTGTAATAGCTACAAAAACTGGTTTAAAGCTTGCTGATTATGTTATTACTGAAGCGGGGTTTGGTGCTGATTTAGGTGCTGAAAAATTTTTAAATATTAAATGTAGGAAATCAAATCTCAAACCTGATTGTGTAGTAATAGTTGCAACTATTAGAGCATTGAAAATGCATGGTGGTTTAAATAAAGATGAATTAAAAACTGAAAATGTTGAAGCTTTAAAAAAAGGTTTAATAAATTTAGAAAGACATATTGAAAATATTAAAAAGTTTGGATTACCTGTGGCTGTTGCCATAAACCATTTTGTTTCAGATACCAAAAATGAAGTCAAGACTTTGGTTGATTTCTGTAACAATTTAGGTGTTAAAGCTAGCCTTTGTACGCATTGGTCTGATGGTGGTGAAGGTACAAAAGAATTAGCAAACCATATTTCTGAACTATGTGAAAAAGATGAGGCTAAATTTAAATTTTTATATGAAAACAAAATACCACTATTTAAAAAAATAGAGACAATTGCTAAAGAAATTTATCATGCAAGCGAAGTAGTAGCAGATACTAAAATTAGGGAACAATTAAAAACCTTTGAAGAAGGCGGCTATCAAGATCTTCCTATATGTATTGCCAAAACACAATACAGTTTTTCAACCGATCCTAGCCTAAAAGGAGCACCTTCTGGACATGTTTTACCAATTAGAGAAGTTAGATTATCTTCCGGAGCTGAGTTTATAGTTGTTGTATGTGGGGCAATCATGACAATGCCAGGGTTACCAAGAGTACCTGCCGCAGACTCAATTAAATTAAATAAAGATGGTGAAACTGAAGGTTTATTTTAGAAAATTAGTTAATTAAATTTAACCAATTTTTTAATTCAAGCATTCTTAAGTTTTTTTTTGAAATTTCAATTTCTTTTTCAATTAAATTTATATGTTTTTCAATTTCCTCTTCATTTTTAAACCTACTTCTTTGATTTATTAATTTATCTTTTCTAAATCTAATAATGCTTATCATTTTTTCGTAGGTAATTTCTGGGTGGTACTGTATACCCCAAATTTCACAAATATTATGTTTAAAGTAAAGTCCTTGAATTTTATTAATTTTATTAGAAGCTAAATGAATAGCATTATTTGGAACTGTTATTACTTCATCAAAATTGAAAGCTGGTGTATTAAATGTGTTATTTTTATCTTTATAAAATAAATTATTTAAACCCTGTTTAGTTAATTTGATATCTTTAGCAATTCCAATATGCGACCCATGGATTCCTTTTTTAACTTCACCTCCTGCTGCTGTAACTGCTACTTGCATTCCCCAACAAATTGCTAACATCTTTTTAATATTTTTAAAACATTCTTTCATAAAAGTAATTTGACGTCTTATTTCTGGCGTATCGTTATAAATGTTTAAACTACTACCTCCCCAAATTATTCCATCATACTTTTTTAATTTTGGAACAATTTCATTTAAATTTAATTCTAAACAAGGATTCAATACATCTATTTTTAAACTTTTATTATAATAAGAAAGACTTTCTTTTAAACTTTCTGTATGAGTTTTAATTCCTGCTTCTTGAAAAACTTTTCCTTCCTCAGGAGTATTCCCTTCGCAAACTAAAATATTTAGATTTTTCATTTTTAAAATAAATCTCCAGAAATACTATGTTGATACATATTTTTCATATCTTCTTTAGTTAATTTTTTTGGATTTCCTGCTGTGGATGGATCATGAAATGCCATTTCTGAAAGTTTATCCAAAGCTATCTTTTTTTCATCAACAATATCTGAAAGTTTATGTGGTATATTAAATTCTTTTCTAAGATCCATAACCCATTTAATAAAGCTATCAAAAGATTTTTTTAAATCAAGATAATCACAAATTGAAATTATTTTTTCTGATATTTCATTTCTATTAAATGTTAAAACATAAGGCATAAAAATAGCATTTGATAAACCATGGTGAACATTAAATTGAGCATTTACCGGATGGCTTAATGAATGAATTGCTCCTAACCCTTTTTGAAATGCAGTAGATCCCATGCTTGCAGCTGCCAACATTTCAGATCTTGCTTTAATATTGTGCCCATCTCTCACTGCTAATGACAAAGAATTTTTTATTAATTTCATACCTTCTATAGCAATACCATCGGCCATTGGATGAAACCCTGGCGCACAAAATGCTTCTAAGTTATGCGCTAGTGCATCCATCCCAGTTGCAGCAGTAATATTTGGTGGTAAATCAATGGTTAGGATTGGGTCTAAAATAACTACTGTGGGCATAAATTTTGGATGAAAAATTATTTTTTTAACACCTGTTTTTTCATTAATTATGGCAGAAGCTCTTCCTGTTTCTGATCCTGTGCCTGCAGTTGTTGGTATAGCAATAATAGGTGAAATTTTATTTTCATTAGCTCTTTTCCAATAATCACCAATATCTTCAAAATCCCAAATAGGTCTAGTTTGACAACACATAAAAGCTATTGCTTTACCTACATCTAAAGCACTTCCTCCTCCAAATGCAATGACGCCATCACTCTTTGCGTTATTATATGTCTCAACACCATCAGTAATATTTTTACCAATTGGGTTTCCAGAAAATTTAGAAAAGATATTCAATTCTTTGAAATTTTTTCTAAGCTTTTCAATTAACTTAATAGTCATGGGCAAACTAATTAAGTCTTTATCTGTAACAAATAATGGATTTTTAATCTTAGAAACTATACAAGCTTCTATTATATCATTTGATCTATTTTCTCCAGTCCAAACTGTTGTTGGATAATTCCAATTTAATTTCATTTACCAATTAATTTCTAATTTTTTATTTTTACATATAGTATTTAACATACTAAACATAAGTGGAAAATGACTTGGATTTAATTCTTGTAAAATTTTTGGACCTATTTCTAATGCAAGCTGAGCTCCTTCTACTGTTATATTTTTCATAAACTTTTCTTTTGCCTCTTTATAAAGATAACCTTCTCCTAAATATTTACCCATCATGCTATTTCTCCCTCCTATCGCACTAACATATAAATCTCCTAAACCTGCTAACCCGTAAACTGTTTTCGCATTACCTCCGTAATGAGAAACAAATCCTACCATTTCTGAAATTGACCTATGAATTAATGATGCAGAAGTATTTAAATAATATTTAGATTTAATTTCTTTAGATGCTTTAGAGTTGCTCAATCCTTCTGAAGCTCCAATTAACATTGAATAAATATTTTTTATTGCGCCTGATAGTTCAATTCCAGTCAAATCATCTGAAAGTTCTGTTGCGTAATATTCTGTTGATATTATCTTTTTTAACATTTGAGATTCTTTTATATTTGGATTTGCAATAACTGTTCCTGTTCTCATTTTATTAGCTAAGCCAACAGCTAGGCATGGTCCTTTAATTGCAGAAATATTTATTTCTTTGTGGCCTTTTTGTTTTAATAATTTTTTGATTTTATCTGATAAAGTTACTAATTCATTATTAACAATTGATAGTCCTTTGGTTAACAAAATAATTGGTAAATTTTTTTTATAATTTTCAGATATTTGATCAACAAACCAATTAATACCTACCGAACTTACTCCAGAAACAATAATATCTATATCCTGTTTAAGAATTAATTTTAACTTATCAAATTTTTCTATTTTTAAAGAATCTGACATTTTCACACCTAAAGAAGGATGAATATTTTTGTTTGATTTAATTTTTTCAATTAGTTCATTCTCAAGATGAGTTCCAACTATAGTTACATCGTTATTATTTTCTAAACAAGGAACTGCAAAAGCAGAACCCATTGCTCCAGCACCTATTATAATAATTTTTTTCATAACAATATATTAAACTAAACTTCTCTTAATTGCTTGTTTCCAACCTTTCAATAAATTAGATCTCTTAATTTTGTTAATTTTAGGGACAAATCTTCTATCTATCTTCCATTTTTTTGATATTGATTGTAAAGAATTATAAACCCCTATTTGATATCCAGCTATAAAAGATGCACCAAGTGCAGTAGTTTCTTGTATTTTTGGCCTAATTACTTTTATTCCTAAAACATCCGATAGAAATTGTGAAAACCAATTATTTACGACCATACCGCCATCTACTTTTATTATTTTTGGTCTCAAACCATCATTGTTCATTGATCTTAATAAATCAAAACTTTGATATGCTACGGATTCAATTACTGCTCTTACTATATCTTTCCAATCGCTATTTCTTGTAAGACCGCTAATTAAACCCCTTGCATTGGCATCCCAATATGGAGCCCCAAGACCGGTAAAAGCGGGGACTACATAAATTCCACTATTATTTTTTTTTGACTTTGCAATTTTTTCAGTATCATAAGCATTATTAATTAATTTAAGCTTGTCTCTTAACCATTGAATTCCTGCTCCTGCAGTAAATATTGATCCTTCTAAAGCATATGTTGTTTTGTTATTAATCCTATAACAGATTGTTGTTAATAATTTATTTTTAGAATGAATTTTTTTTGAACCTGTATTCATTAATACAAAAGCTCCTGTACCATAAGTACTTTTTACAGACCCTTTAGAAAAACAACATTGTCCAATTGCAGCAGCTTGCTGATCTCCTACCACTCCTGTTATTGATACGGAAAGGCCAAGTACTTTTTTGTCTGTATAACCATAAAAATCTGCAGAATTTTTAACTTGCGGTAGAATATTTTTTGGAATTTTAAATATTCTTAATAATTCATTATCCCATTTATTATTATTAATATTAAACAACATTGTTCTTGATGCATTTGTTGCATCTGTTGCATAAGTCTTGCCATTAGTTAATTTCCAAATTAAAAAAGTATCAATTGTTCCAAATAATAATTGATCATTTTTTAATAATATTTTAGCTTTTTTAATATTATTAATTATCCAATTAATTTTTGTAGCCGAAAAGTATGGATCTATAAATAAACCTGTTTTTTTTCTAATTTTATTTTCAAAATTATTTTTTTTTAATTTTTTACAAAAAAACTCTGTTCTTCTATCTTGCCATACAATAGCTTTACAAATTGGTTTTCCATTGATTTTATTCCAAGCAACTATGGTTTCTCTTTGATTTGTAATTCCAACAGTTAATATTTTTATATTTTTTTTTTTACAATTGCTAATTACTTTTTTAACTACTTTCAAAGTTTTTTTCCAAATTTCTTCTGCATTATGTTCAACCCATCCATTTTTTGGAAAATATTGCCTAAATTCTAATTGTGATGAAAATAATTTTTTTCCTTCTAAGGAAAAAATGATAGCTCTTGTTGATGTTGTTCCTTGATCAATAGCTAGAATTGCTTTCACAAAGATTTAATCCTGACCTAATATTTTTTTTTGTTGGTCGGCCCAGGTTCGAATTAAATTATCAACAGCTAAACCAATAAAAGCAACACATAAACCAAGCATAAGTCCATTACCTATTCCTTGTCTATCTGATAAAGCTTTTAAAATATATTGTCCTAAATCTGTAGTTCCAATCATTGCACCAATGATCACCATAAATAAAGCAAATACAACTGTTTGATTAATTCCTAACATCATATGTGGAAATGCAAGTGGTAATTCTATTTTCATCCATCTTTGTAATCGAGTTACCCCGGACATAGATCCAGCATCATGTAGAGCACTTGGAACACTTCTTAATCCTTCGATGGTATATCTTGTTGCAGGGATTGTAGCATAAACCACAACTGCAATTAAAACTGATGTATCTGTAACACCAAAAAGCATTATAACAGGAATTAAATAAACAAAAGATGGGAAAGTTTGAAGAGTATCACAAACTCCTATTGCTATTCTTGAACTAGTTTTATTTTGAGCACTTAAAGTACCAATTGTTATTCCAAGAATTCCAGAAACTATTACACCAAAAGTTGCCATATACATTGTTATTAATGCTCTGTCCCACCATTCTGTTAAAGCAATAAATAAAGTAAAACTTCCAACAACTATTGCAGATCTAATTCCACCAATTATATAGCCAGCACCCATAAACAAAACAAATGAAGCAATTATAGGCATTCTTAAAAATGCATTTTTCATTGGTATTAATACATCTACTATCAGCCAAGTATTAAAAATTTTAAGCGTGTCAAAAAAGTTGGCTAAAACCCAATCAACACCTGCATTCCAGAAAGCTTCCGTTGAAATACCTTTGTTGTGTGGAACAATAAAAAAATAGTTAAAACCTTCTTTAAAAAGGAAGGTGCCTATAAAAGAGAATAAATATCCAACAACAACAACTCCACCAAATATGTAAAGATACTTATTTTTTTCAAAATCTGTGGGGTTTTCAAAATAGTTTTTTTGTTTATTCGCCCATGCTAATGACAGTTTATCTAATAAAACAGCTATTAAAGTAATACACACCCCTGCTTCAAGAGCTAAACCAATCCTCAATTGATTTAAGGCTAAAAGTAAATTCCAACCAAGACCTTTGGCACCAATAAATGATGCTATAACAGCCATAGCCAAACATTGCATTATTACCTGATTAACCCCTATTAAAATATCTCTTCTTGCTGTTGGAATTAGAACTTCAGATAATAATTGATAATCAGTACAGCCACTCATCTTCCCGGCCTCAATAACTTCTGGCGATACTTTTCTTAAACCTAATAATGTTAATCTAACCATTGGTGGTGTTGCAAAAATTATAGTTGCAATTGCTCCTGCATGATCTCCAATTCCAAATAGTACCATTATTGGAACAAGATAAGAATAATGAGGCATTGTTTGAGCAACATTTAAAAGTGGGTTTAGAATATTTTCTATTCTTTTGCTTTTATATGCCCAAATGCCAAATCCTAAACCTAAAATAAAAGAAATAGGAGCTGCCACCAAAACAAATGATAAAGTTTGCATTGATGGTTTCCATTGGCCAAAAGCAGAAATATAAATCATTGTTATAGCAGCAAAAATTGCAAGATTTCTTCCATTTAGTTTGTGAGCTAATAAAATTGCAAAACCAGCAACAATTGTCCAAGGAAGGCCTGGTAATTTAGCCCAAGGATTTGCGCTTATAAAATCCCAACTTGTAAATGCAACAATAGTGTCAATACCACCAATTAATATTTCACGAATAAATTGTATTAAAAAAAGCATTGTACTAGAAATTAATCTAGTAATATGAAGAACTAATGGACGAGTTTTTGTTTCTTGAATACTGGTATCAAAATATTCAATCGGAAACCATTCATTTAACAAAAAATATACTGAGTCATTTAACCAGCCTGGCATCCATGCAATAAAAGCTGGCAATCTCCAAAAAACACTATACTTAGTTTGATCTAACTTATCTTTATCAATAAATTCAGTTCCAGCCTTTGCAAATTCATATCCTTCGGGTATTTGAATAGCAAAACATAGACCAAAAAAAACAATCAATAAAAAAATCCATTGAATAGCTTTTGGATATTTATTAATTATTTCCATATGGTATTAAGATTTTTCTTTTCCAGTTCTAAAAACTGTTTGAATTATATTTGATGGTTTAACACTTCCAACTATATTATTATTATCATCTAAAACATTTACTGAATTTTCTTGACTCAATATTTTTTCTGCTACTGTCTCAATAATTGCATCTTTAGAAACACTAATTTTATTCGTATCTTTTTCGTTTACAGATTTATCCATTATTGCTTCTATCTTTAATACTTTTTCTCTAGGCACTTCTTCTGTAAATTTTCTTACATATTCAGTTTTTGGATTTAAAACAATATTTGCCGGAGTATCTAATTGTTCAATTAATCCATCCTTCATAATAGCTATTCTATCAGCAAGTCTTAATGCCTCGTCAAAGTCATGTGTAATGAAAAGAATTGTTTTGTTTAAAACTCCTTGAAGTCTTAAAAACTCGTCTTGCATTTCTTTTCTTATCAGT
>SHAN01000016.1 GCA_004213155.1 Candidatus Pelagibacterales bacterium | reverse complement strand
TAACACTGTTTTGCCAACATAGTCAGCTTTTTTATTCCATTCTCCTTTACCAGAAAGTGAAACTTGGTAACCAAGATTACATTGAAATGGGTTATGTTGTTGATCCATATCTTGTCCCCAAGATAGTATTCCAGCTTGAATTCTTCTATGGTGGGCTGGTGCAATAACCATTAGATTATGTTTTTTACCTGCATCAAGAACTGCATTCCACATATCATCTGCATATAAAGTTGCATTTCTTAAATATATTTCATAGCCGGCTTCACCAGAAAATCCTGATTGAGAAATTACACAACTTTTTCCACCGACTTTAACTTCAGCTAGACCATAAAAAGGCATATTATCTAAATCAACTTGATCACCAAGTAAATCTTTCATTAATGCTTTTGATTTTGGTCCTTGGATTTGTACAGGACAAGCATCAATTTCTTCTACTGTACAATTAAATCTTCCATCAGCATTTACACCCTGAAGATACATACCAATGTCAGAGTCTGAAAGTGAAAACCAAAATTCATCTTTTGAAATTCTAAGAAGAATTGGATCATTTAAAACTCCACCATAAGCATTACACAAAATTACATATCTTGCTCTCATTGGTGAAATTTTAGTTGCATCTCTAGTTATTACATAATCAGTAAACTTTTCTGCATCAGGACCTTTAACTCTAATTTGTCTTTCAACAGCAACATTCCACATAGTAACATGATTAACAATTGCATCATATTCTACCATTGCTCCACCATCTTCAGGTTTTACATATCCTCTTGGATGATAAATACGATTATAAACAGTTGCTCTCCAACAACCTGCTTGCATTGATAAATGCCAATATGGAGATTTTCTTACTCTTGTTGAAATTAACATTTCAACTTTTGTAGGCCCACTTTGTCTTAAATTATAAGGTACTTCTCGATCTGATTGATCAACAGAAGTAGCATGTTTTAGTTTAGTATAGTCAAATTCATTAGACATAACCGTTCTCCTTCAACCACTTGTTAGTTTCCTTCAAGCCGCCGAATGTATAAATGTGGAAGTTACCTGTAAACTCTTTCACTTTCCCAATTAATTCATTAGGGTCTTTAGGTTTCAATAAATCTAACGCCTTACTAAAATTAGATTTAAGAAAGTTAATGGAATTTTTTGCTCCTACAATATTAGCAAATTTTATTAAGCTAGATATTTTCATTGGCCCAGTAATTCCTACATGCACTGGTATTGATTGTTTAGAAATAAAATCTATGATAGGCTGAGAATCTAACAACCATTGTGTTACAATGTAATCAGCATAAGGCTTTTTATCTATCATAGCTTTTTCTAAATTTGAATCGGATATATCAGGACTCCCCTCAGGATGTCCAGCAATTCCTATCTTGATTCCTTCAAATAGTCCTGTCTCAAGGATCTGTATGGAACTGTCAAAATCTCCTATTGGATCTCTACTTCCACCAATTACTAAAGCTTGCTTAACTCCAAAATCCTTGCATCTAGAAATATAGTCTTTTAGCTGATTTTCGTTACTTATAGATCTTGCTGGAAAATGTGGCACTGGGTTAAAGCCTTTTTTAACTAAATCACCAGCTTTTTCTGCAGTTTTTATATAATCCTCTCCTGGCAATAAAGTTACATAAACATCCTTTATAGATGGCAGTGTATCAAGATCTGCATGTGGACCTATTTCAATAGAAAAATTCATTCCGGATAATTATATATTTTTAAAATATCTGTCTACAAAATTCATACATTAAGATCATTCAAATTAGTTGCCAAAACCTTTGCCAGTGGTATGATTTTGTATGTTAAACGGCAAGAATGACTCTAAAATTTATAAAATTATAAATAAAGAGAAGTTAGATATTGTATCTAAATCCATAGACGAATCTCATGGATTGCCTAACGAGTGCTATATAAGCGAAGAATATACTAAAATTGAACGAAAAAAACTATTTGAAGATAAATGGGTAGCTATAGGTGTGGCAAGTTCTTTGCCAAATATTGGAGACGCAAAACCTTTTGACCTCTTAAATCTTCCAATTTTGATTATTCGAGATAAAGATAAAAAAATAAAAGTATTCCACAATGTTTGTAGTCATCGTGGATATAAATTAGTAAATAAATCTGGCAATATAAAAAATGTAATTAGATGCCCTTATCATTCTTGGTCATATGCTTTTAATGGAGAATTAGTAGCCACTCCTCATATAGGTGGAATGAATAAGCATGATACTCCAAAATTTGATAAATCTACAAGTGGCTTAAAAGAAATCAGATCATTTGTGTGGTTAGATTTAATTATGGTCAATATAAATAATAATGAAGTTTCGTTTGAAGAATATATTAAACCATTGAGTGATAGATGGGAAAAATTATGGACTAAAGAAGATAGAGAACTAATTAAACATTCTAATGATTATGGATATTTTAAATTAAATGCAAAATGTAACTGGAAATTTGCAATTGAAAATTATTGTGAAAGTTATCACTTACCCTGGGTACATCCTGGATTAAATGCTTACTCTAAGATTGAAGATCATTATCATATTCAAGGATTACCAAATCGTTTTGCAGGACAAGGTACTAATGTTTATAATCCAAGATTAAAAGGAAAAGAAAAATTTCCACTGTTTCCTAATTGGCCAAAAAATAAAGAACATGTAGCCGAATACGTAGCTTTGTTTCCAAATGTAATGTTAGGAATTCATAAGGATCATTATTATGCTTATTGGTTAGAACCAGTTAGTTATAATTTTACGTTAGAACATATGGAAATATATTACGTAGGTGACCATGCAGCAAACTCTAAAAAATTTAAACCTTTAAGGAAACAGAATCTTAAATTGTGGGAAGATATTCAAAAAGAAGACGTTAATATTATTCAGGGAATGCAAGATGGAAGAAATTCACCAATATATAATGGTGGAAATTTTTCTCCAATTATGGATAATCCTACACATCATTTTCATAAATGGGTAGCAACAAATATAGTTTAATATGAAATTTAATAGAAAAATTATACCTAATAAAAGATCAAATCAAAATTTTATTTTTAAAAAAAGATTAAAAGAAGATGAAATAAATTTTGATAAACTTAGATCATATAGATTAGATAGAGTAAAAAAAGAATTAGAAAAAAACAATATTGAAGCATGTATGATTTTCGATCCAGTTAATATCAGATATGCATTAGATACAGTGAATATGAGCGTTTATAATATGCATAATTTAACACGTTATTGTTTTGTTCCTATTAACGGACCGGTAATTCTCTATGAATATTTTAATTGTGAGGGACTATCTAGTCATTTAAATTTAATAGATGAGGTTAGACCGTCAATAACTTGGGATTATTTTAGTAATGGAAATCAAGCAGGCGAACAATTGAATAAATGGGTTAATGAAGTTGAAGATCTTACCAACCTTTATTGTAAAAGTAAAAAATTAGCAATAGATGTAATTAATGGTCCTGCAGTTACAGCATTAAATAAGTTAGGTATAGAGGTGGTAGATGCAAAATTAATCCTTGAACAAGCAAGAGTAATTAAATCACCAGAAGAATTAAAATGTATGAAAGCAGCAATAGAGGTAGCTGAAATTGGTATTGCAAAAATGCGTGAAGAATTAAAAGCTGGAATGACAGAAGATGAATTATGGTCAATCTTACATAAAACTAATATTGAGAATGGTGGGGAATGGATTGAGTGCAGGATCTTATCTTCAGGATCAAGAACTAATCCTTGGATGCAAGAAAGTAGTAATAAAGTAATCCAAAGTGGTGAAATTGTCTCTTTTGATACAGATATGGTTGGTCCATATGGATATTGTGCAGACATTTCTAGAACTTTTGTAGAAGGCAATAGATTTAGTGAAAATCAAAAAAAACTTTATTTGATGGCAGTTGAGCAAATTAATTATAATTCTAGACTAATAAAACCTGGAACATCATTTAAAGAATTTACTGAAAAATCTTGGAAACTTCCAAAGGAGTATTATGGAAATAGATATTCTGTAATGGTTCATGGAATTGGTTTATGTGATGAGTGGCCCGCAATAAGATACCCTGGTGACGGGGGAGAAAGATCAGGAACATTTGAAAAAAATATGACAATAACTGTTGAAAGCTATATTGGTAAAGTTGGTGGTGAAGAAGGAGTTAAGTTAGAACAGCAGTATTTAGTTGGTCAAAATGGACTCGAGCTTATGTCTCATCATCCACTAGAAAATATTTAATGAAAATAATTTTAATAATGGGATTACCAGGGTCAGGAAAAACAACTTTAGCAAATGCACTAGCACCTTTATTAAATGCAAAAAGACTTAATGCTGATGAGGTTAGAACATCTGCAAATGATTGGGATTTTTCAGAAGAAGGAAGAACCAGGCAGTCAAAACGTATGGCAGATTTAGCAAAAAAACTGAAAGAAAGTGGAAATTATGTAATTGCAGATTTTATTTGTCCAACCCCGGCTGCAAGAGAACTTTTTCCAGCAGATTATATAATTTGGGTAGATACTATTAAAGAAGGTAGGTTTGATGATACAAATAAGATGTTTGTTAAACCTGAAAAATTTGATTGCCATGTAACAACACAAGATGCTAAATATTGGGCATCAAAAGCATTAAAGGAGATAGAGTAATGGCTTATGAATGGGATAATAAAAAACCAACTGCACAAATGTTAGGGAGATGGCAACCTTTTCATGATGGTCATTATGCCTTGTTCCAAGAAATAATAAAAAAAACAGGACAAGTTTGTATTCAAATTAGAGATGTTCAAGGAGTCGATGATAATCCGTTTGATTTTGAAACAGTTAAAAAAAATATAGAAGAAAAACTAAACCCAGAATTTGAGGGTAGATTTAAAATAATGTTAGTACCTAATATTACTAATATTTGTTATGGCAGAGGTGTTGGTTATAAGATTGAAGAAGTAGTATTATCAGAAGAAATCCAAAAAATTTCAGCTACAAAAATTAGAGCAAAAATGAGAGAGGATGGAGATTTGAAGTGAACGAAAGACTTAAGTCTATAATAGATTTAGAAAAATACCCAATTTATAATCTAAACTCACCAAAGATAAAAAATTTAATTAAAAAATGTAAAAAAGAGTTAGACCAATATAGCTGCTCAACAATTCCTAATTTTATATTACCTAAATCACTAAAAATAATGAATTCTGAATTGGAAAAACAATTAGATGAAGTTTATATGTCTAAAGAAAGTATAAATCCTTATTTGTATGCAGAAGATGATCCAAAGCTATCAAAAGACCATCCAAAAAGAACTTTCATGAAGAGGTATAATGGATATTTAAATTCGGACTGTTTTAAAAAAGACTCAGAAATGAAATATCTTTATGAAACTGAAGAGTTATTAAAATTTATTTCAGCATGTTTAGGTGTATCTCCAATTTTTAGATGGGCTGACCCCTTAGCATGTCACGCATATAATGTCATGAAACCAGAAGGTATTCTTCCTTGGCATTTTGATAGTTGTGAATTCACATTAAGTCTAATGATACAAAAATCAGAAAAGGGTGGAGTATTTGAATATTGCCCAAATATAAGAAAGCCTGGAAATGAAAACTTTGAAGAAGTTAAAAAAGTACTTAATGGCGACCGAACAAGAGTCAAACAATTAAAATTAGAACCAGGCGATCTACAAATATTTAAAGGAAGGTTTACACTACATAGAGTCACTAAGGTAGAGGGTCAAAAGTCAAGATATATGTGTATTCCTGCATATGTTTTAGATCCATACAGAGTAAACACTCCTCAACATTCAAAGGCAATATATGGTAAAATATTACCAATTCATGTTGAAAGAAATAAAGCTAGAACAGATGGTTTAACAGATTAATTTAATAATACTTTATTGTTCAAACTAATTTAACAAAATATAATAAAAAATAAATAAAATGGAAATTAGTGAATTACAAAAAGACTTAGCGGCAGTTTTTAGATGGACAGCAAGACTAAATATGAACGAAGGCATAGCCAATCATTTTAGTGTATGTTTACCAAACTCAAATGATTTTTATGTTAATGGATCTGGAAAACATTTTAGTTCAATAAAAGCTAGCGATATGGTTTTGGTAGAACAAAACAAAATTGAAGATATTAAAAAAAAACCAGAATTAGTTGATCCTACAGCATTAAATATTCATGCTACAATCCATAAAAAAGTACCTCAAGCAAGATGTATACTTCATCTTCATTCTAAATATGCAACAGCATTATCAACACTCAAGGATACAACTTTAAAACCAATCGATCAAAATACTATGCGTTTTTTTAATCGTGTTGCTATATATAAAGATTTTGGAGGTTTAGGTTTTGAAGAAGAGTCAAATAAAATGGCAGCTGCTATTGGCAATAACAAATCAATGTTATTAGCAAATCATGGTATATTAACTGTTGGAGCAACCGTAGCACAAGCATTCGACGAATTATATTATTTTGAAAAAGCATGTGAAACATACATAACTGCTTTATTAACTAATAAAGAATTAAATATAGTTGATGATAAGATTGCAGAAAAAACTGCTCAAGAATGGGAAAATTATCCTGTTAATATGGGTGAACAACATTTAAAAGCTATAAGAATAATTCTCGATAATGAAGATTCTAGTTATAAAAATTGACATTAAATCTATAATAAAAAATTATGAGTAATATTAAAATTAAAAAAAATAGCAAAGACATAGCCTCAATAGTTATTGATGAACCAAAAACATATAACTCACTTTCTTTTAAAAACTTAAATGATTTAATTAAAGCTTTTAAAAAACTTGATAATGATAAATATATCAAAGTAATAATTATTGAAGGAAGAGGGAAAGGTTTTAGTGCAGGGCATAATTTAAAAGAAGTAAGAGGTTTAAAAAAAAAAGAAAAATATCAAAAACTTTTTAATCTTTGTTCTAAATTAATGCTTCAAATAGTTGAAGGAAAAAAACCAGTTATAGCCAAAGTACATGGTGCAGCTTTCGCTGCTGGTTGTCAATTAGTTGCAAGTTGTGATCTTGCTTATAGTACAAATGAATCAATATTTGCTACACCTGGTGTTAACATCGGATTATTTTGCAGCACTCCAATGGTTGCGGTTAGTAGAAAAATCAATAGAAAAAGAATGATGAAAATGCTTTTAACCGGCGAACCAATCAAAGCTAATTATGCAAAAGAAATTGGGTTAATTAATGATCATTTTACTAAATCAAAATTAAATAAAGAAGTTTTAAAAGTAGCAAAAACTATTGCATCTAAATCAAATCTAACAATAAAAATTGGCAAACAGGCATTTTATAAGCAATTAGAAATGCCTTTAAGAAAAGCATATAATTATACAAGTAAAATGATGACTTTGAATATGATGGCAATGGATGCTAAAGAAGGAATATCTGCATTTTTAGAAAAAAGAAAACCTAAATGGAAAAATAAATAATAATGAGTAATGATCAAATAAAAGAAATTCTTCAAAATTCTAAAATAATCGCAATGATAGGTGTAAGTTCTGAAAAAAAAGGTGAAGATCCAAAAAACCTAAAAAGAAAACCTGCAAACGTAGTTATGAAGTATATGCAGGGTTTTGGATATAAAGTTATACCTGTTAACCCTTTTGCAATTGGAGAAAAAATAAATGGAGAAACAGTAGTCGAAAGTTTAGAAAAAATTTCTGAAAAAGTAGATATAGTTGATGTATTTCGTCCTTCAAAAGAAGCTCCGGTCTTTGCAAAAGAAGCAATTAAAATTGGAGCTAAAACTTTATGGTTACAATATGGAATCCAACATCCAGAAGCTAAAAAAATTTCAGAAGATGCAAAAGTTCAATATATTGAGAATAAGTGTATTAAACAAGAATATCAAAAACTATTTGAAAAATCTAACCCTGTATTTCCAGTTTTAAAAAGCTAGGTGAAAAAAATTTTAATTATATTTTTATTTTTTCAATTACCTGTTTATAGCCAAAATTTAGTCAATATTTATTTTGCCGGAGGTTGTTTTTGGTGTATGGAAGAATCTTTTGAAAAAATTGAAGGTATTCAAGATGTCATTTCTGGTTATTCTGGCGGAACTACAAAAAATCCTACCTATAAAGAGGTAACTTATGGAAATACTGGTCATTTTGAAACTGTGAAAATTACTTATGATTCTGAAATCATAAATTATGAAAAAATTTTGGATTTTTATTGGAGAAATATTGATCCATTTGATTCAGCAGGTCAATTTTGTGATAAAGGATATAGTTATAGATCTGTTATTTTTTATGAAAATTTAACACAAAAAAAAATAATAGATAAATCAGTTAAAGATATTGAATTTAAATTTAATAAAAAGGTTGTTACTTATATTAGAAAATTTGATAAATTCTATAAGGCCGAATCTTATCATCAAGATTATTATCAGCAAAATTTTATTAATTATTTGATGTATAAAAATGGTTGCGGAAGAACAAAAAAATTAAATAGAATTTGGAACTAAAAAATGAAAAAAATATTTCTTGTATATGGTCATTATGATGACAAATCTTTTAATGCGGCAATTAGAGATACATTTATAAATACAGCAAGAACTAATGGACATGAAGTAGATTGTGTAGATCTTTATAAAGAAAAATTTAATCCTGTTTTTGCGGGAGAAGATCCTGAGACAGATGTTTTAGACCACAGACAACGTATTGAAACATGTGATATAATTGTTCTAGTTGCACCAATCTGGAATTTTAGAATGCCGGCTATTGTTGAGGGGTGGATTGATAAAGTTTTAGCTCCCCCTTGGGCTTTTTCTTTTAAAAGATTGGTTGGAAATTATGGATATCCACAAGGACACCTAAAAGATAAAAAGGCAATAATTTTTTGCACTTATGGATCTCCTAGATTAGCAGTTACTACTTTTTTTTTAAATTTACCGATCAGAAGATTAAAACGTGGGGTGTTTCATATATGCGGCATATTTAATATTACCTATAGAAGATATTTTGCTGTACCATTCGTAAGTGATGAAAAGCGTAAAAAATTTTTAGAAGATGTAAAAAAAACAGCTCTTAGTTTATAAAATGAAAAAAATTATTAAATATTCTTTTTTTGGATTAATTTATTTATTTATAGTCTTTATATTAGCTATAATCTTTCTTAAAGAAGCAGATGCCGAAATTATTAAACCAAATAATGGCATAGAACCATATCAGGTAGTAAAAATTGTTTTAAGAGGATTAAAGAATAATGACATTCCTAAAAAAGATAATGGTATTGAACAAACTTGGGAATTTGCTCATCCTAATAATCAAAAATATACTGGACCATTAAATAGATTTATAGATATGTTGAAAGGTCAGTCTTATAGAATGCTTTTAAATCATATAGATCATAAAATAATAGAGGTTAAGCTAACTAATTCAATAGCTTCATATGAGGTTACGGTCTTAGATATTAACAAAAAATATTATAAATTTAACTGGCAGGTAGAAAAATATAGAAAAGATGGACCTCTTAAGGGGTGTTGGTTAACTACAATGGTTTCAGCACCAATAACACTTGGGTCCTCTATTTAATTTAGTAACTAATAGAATTTTGTTTCGTAATTAATAAAAATTTAGTAGGAATCGCTTGATGAAATCAAAAGCAAAAGTAGTTGTTGTTGGAGGAGGTGTAGTAGGCGTTAGTGCCCTTTACCATCTAGCAAAAAAAGGATGTAAGGATGTTGTTCTTGTTGAAAGAAAAGAATTAACCTCAGGATCAACTTGGCATGCTGCAGGATTATTACCATTATTTAACATGAGCTATTCAGTAGGACAACTTCATAAATATGCTGTCGATCTATATAAAACATTAGAAAAAGAAACAGGTCAAAATGTTGGATTTAGTGTTGTATCAAATATCCGTTTAGCAAGCACCAAAGATAGAATGGATGAGTATCATCAGTATGCAGGAGTTGCACAAACAATTGGAGTTGATGTAAAATTTTTAACTCCAGATCAAGTAAAAGAAATTTGGCCCTTATGTCATACAGATGATTTAGTTGGAGCAATCCAACATCCAGAAGATGGATATATTCAACCAGCTGATTTAACGCAAGCAATGGCAACCGGTGCACGAAATATGGGAGCAGAAATTTATAGAAATACTGCTGTAACAGGAATTAAACAAACTAAGGATGGATGGGTTATTGAAACTGACAAAGGAACAATTGAATGTGAGCATGTAATTTCATGTTCAGGAAATTTTGCAAGACAAACAGGAAAAATGGTTGGTTTAGATATTCCAGTAATACCTGTTGAACACCAATATATTGTTACTGAACCACATCCGGATATTTTAAAAAGAAAAAAAGAAGGTTTACCTGAGATGGGTGTTTTAAGAGATAGTGATAGCAGATGGTATATGAGAGAAGAAGCGGGTGGTTTAATTTTAGGACCATATGAAGATGGTGCTCCAGCATGCTATGTAAATGGACCTACAAAAGATTCTGAATATGAATTATTTCAAGAAGATTTAGATAGACTTGCTCCGCACATAGAAGGTGCAATTCATCGTGTTCCTGCTTTTGGAGAAGTTGGGGTAAAAAAAGTTTATAACGGCGCAATTTGTTATACACCAGATGGAAACCCAATTGTTGGACCTGCATGGGGATTAAAAAATTTTTGGATAAATGAAGGACATAGTTTTGGAATTACTGCTGCAGGTGGAGCTGGATGGCAACTTGCAGAATGGATTGTTGATGGTGAACCAACAATTGATATGCTTGGTGTTGAACCAAGAAGATTTGGTGACTATGCGACTAAATCATATTTAATAGAAAAAAATGAAGAAGCATACAATCATGTATTTAAAATCCATTATCCAGATGAAGAAAGATTTGCAGCTAGAGAATTAAGAACATCACCCTGTTATGATAGAATGAAAAAATTAGGCGCAGTTTTCGGACAAAAATTTGGATGGGAGAGACCAAATTTTTTTGCGACAGATGGCATGGAACAAAAAGATGATTGGTCTTTTAGAAGATCTAAATGGTTTGAGGCTATAAAAAAAGAATGTAAAAATGTTAAAGAAAATGTAGGAATTTTGGATATGACTGCATTTGCAAAATGTAGAATTAAAGGTCCAGGAGCTGAGGAGTTTTTAGATTATTTAGTAGCTAATAAACTCCCAAAAAAAATAGGAAGAATTGGTCTATGTCATGCTCTAAATACAAAAGGCGGTGTTCACTCTGAATTTACAATAATGAGAGAAGCTATAGACAGTTTTTATTTAGTTTCTGCTGGTGCAAATCAAAGATTAGACCATGATTGGATACAAAAATGGATGCCAATTGATGGAACTGTTCAATTTGAAAACTTAACAAATAGTATGGGTGTGTTGGTTATATCAGGTCCAAAGGCTAGAGATTTAATGACAAAAGTTTCAAAAGATGATTTTTCTACTGAAAACTTTAAATGGTTAAGTGCAAAAAATGTAAATATTGGAAATGCACCAGTTAATGCTATGAGAGTAAATTTTGTTGGTGAGTTGGGTTGGGAACTGCACCATCCAATTGAATATCAAAATCATATATTTGATAAATTAATGGAAGCAGGAAAAGGTTTAGGTCTTAAACCTTATGGTATCAGGGCCATGAATAGTTTACGACTTGAAAAATCATATAAACTAGTTGGTACTGAGCTTTCAATTGAATATTCACCATATGAATCAGGATTAGATAGATTTATTCACCCAAATAAAGGCAAGTTCATTGGCCTTGAGGCACTTAATAAATGGAGAGAAAAGGGATTTGATAATAAATTAGTTACTATGGAAATTCATAATGTGGATGATGCTGATGTTCTTGGAAATAATCCAATTTACGATAATGGAAAAGTTGTAGGAAGAGCAACAGGTGGAGATTTTGGATTTAGACTAAAAAAATCAATAGCATTGGGAATGGTCAAACCAAATGTTGCGACAACTGGCCAAAAATTGAAAATTGATATTTTAGGAAAAATGTACGATGCTACTGTTCTAGATGAGAGTCCTTACGATCCTGAAAATAATTTATTGAGAGCATAATGAAAATATTAGTCGCAGTTAAAAGAGTAATTGATTACAACGTACAAATAAGAGTTAAAGAAGATGGAACAGGAGTTGTCACTGATAATGTTAAAATGTCAAGCAATCCACCAGATGACAATGCAATCGAAGAAGCTGTAAAAATTAAAGAGTCGGGAAAAGCATCTGAGATTATTGCAATTACAGTCGGTGAAGAAAAATCACAGGAAACTGTTAGAAAAGCTTTAGCTGTAGGTGCTGACAGAGGTATTTTAGTAAAAGCAGAAGGAATTATAGAACCATTAGCTGTTGCAAAAGTTTTGCAAAAAATAGTTGATAAAGAAAAACCAGATTTAGTTTTTATGGGTAAGCAAGCAATTGATGATGATTGTAATCAAACAGGTCAAATGTTAAGTGCTTTGTTAAATTGGCCTCAAGCAACATTTGCATCAAAAATAGAAATTAAAGATAAAGCTTTAGAAGTCACAAGAGAAATTGATGAGGGATTAGAAACTATTGAAGTTAATATTCCAGCAATTGTTACATGTGATTTAAGATTAAATGAACCAAGATATGCTTCACTTCCAAATATTATGAAGGCCAAAAAAAAACCTTTAGAGATATTAAATGCTTCAGATCTAGGTGTTGATACAGCACCAAGAGTTCAGCAAATAAAAGTAGAAGAACCACCCAAAAGAAAAGCAGGAATTAAAGTAGCAAATGTTGCTGAACTAGTTAATAAATTAAAAAATGAGGCAAAAGTAATATAATGTCTTCATTATTGATAGCAGAACATAATAATAAAGAGATAAAATCTTTCACATTAAATGCAATAACTGCTGCGTCACAAATAGATAATGATCTTCATGTTTTGTTAATTGGTAATAATTGTGGAGAAGTTGCCAAATCTTTATCTGAGATACCAGCTATTAAAAAAGTGTTGCATGTAGAGGCGCCGTATTATGAGAATTATTTAGCTGAAAATTTTGCACCATTAATAGTAAAGGTATCTGAAAATTATACACACATAGTGAGTTCAGCAAATACATTTGGCAAAAACCTAATGCCAAGAGTAGCAGCTCTTTTAGATACATCACAAATAAGTGATATTATTAAAGTTATTTCTTCAGATACTTTTTTAAGACCTATTTATGCAGGAAATGCTTTTGCAACAGTTAAAAGTAATGATGCTAAAAAATGTATTACAATAAGACCTACATCTTTTGAACCTTGTGAAATAACAGGAGGATCTGCTCCAATAGAAAAAGTTGAATCTATGGAAGAATTTTCACAGTCTAAATTTATTAAAAGAGAGGAAGTTAAATCAGATAGACCAGAACTTGGAACTGCTAGAGTTGTAATTTCAGGAGGCAGAGGAATGCAAAATGGAGAAAATTTTAAATTAATAAATGCAGTAGCTGACAAATTAAATGCTGCTATTGGCGCATCAAGAGCTGCAGTCGATGCTGGTTATATAAGCAATGAACATCAAGTAGGACAAACAGGCAAAGTTGTTGTTCCAGATTTATATATTGCTGTTGGAATATCGGGAGCGATTCAACATCTAGCTGGAATGAAGGAAAGTAAAATAATTGTTGCAATAAATAAAGATGGTGAAGCACCAATTTTTAGTGTTGCAGATTATGGTTTAGAAGCTGACTTATTTGAAGCACTTCCACAGTTGTTAGAAGAATTAAATAAATTAAACACTATACAAAAATAATCAATACTGTAAAAAATATAACATATGCCTAGAGAAGCAATGGATTATGATGTGGTAATCGTTGGCGGTGGTCCTTCTGGACTATCTACAGCAATAAAACTAAAACAATTAGATCCAGAATTAAATGTATGTTTATTAGAAAAGGCCTCTGAAATTGGTGCACATATTTTAAGTGGAAACGTATTTGAAACAAGAGCTTTAGACGAATTATTTCCTAATTGGAAAGATTTGAATACACCTATTAAAACTAAAGTTTCAAAAGAAAAATTTTTATTTTTAAGTAAAACAAAATCATTAAGTTGGCCTACATGGTTACTTCCATCAGTACAACAAAATCATAAAAATTATATTATTAGTCTAGCAAATCTTTGCAGATGGCTAGCTGAACAAGCAGAAGCTTTGGGTGTAGAAATATTTCCAGGATTTCCAGCAAGTGAAATTTTATACAATGAAGATGGCTCTGTAAAAGGTGTAGCTACACAAGATATGGGAATAGACAAAGATGGAAATAAAAAAGAAAGCTATGAACCTGGTATAGAATTAAATGGAAAAGTAACAGTATTTGCAGAGGGTTGTCGAGGTCATCTTGGGAAAGAACTTATAAAAAAATTTGAATTAGATAAAGGAAAAGATCCGCAACAATATGGAATAGGCTTTAAAGAAATTTGGGAAGTTGCTGATGATAAACACGAAGAAGGAATGGTTATGCATACAGCTGGATGGCCACTAGATAATAATACCTATGGCGGAAGTTTTATATACCATGCGGAAAATAAACAAATATTTTTAGGTTATGTAATTGGTCTAGATTATAAAAATCCATATTTATCACCATTTGATGAATTTCAAAGATTTAAAACTCATCCAGCAATAAAAAAAATAATTGAAGGTGGAAAAAGAATTTCATACGGAGCTAGAGCATTAATAGAGGGTGGATTACAAAGTTTACCTAAAATGTATATGCCAGGTGCTTTACTAGTAGGATGTGATGCTGGAACTTTAAATATGCCTAAAATTAAAGGATCTCATACAGCAATGAAAAGTGGAATGATTGCAGCAGAGACTATTTTTGAACATCTAAAAAATAATAATAATTTATCTGTTTATGAGAATAAATTTAAAAATAGTTGGGTTTATAAAGAACTTTATCAAGCTAGAAATGTCAAACCTAGTTTTAGTTGGGGTTTGATATTAGGAATAATATTTACAGGATTAGATCAAATTTTATTTAGAGGGAAACTACCATTAACTTTAAAACACAAACACGCAGATCATGAGACTTTAAAATCAGCTAAAAGTATGCCAAAAATAGATTATCCGAAACCTGATAATATTATTACTTTTGATAAAACTAGTTCAGTTTATTTAACTGGAACAAATCATACAGATAATCAACCTGTGCATCTTAAATTAAAGGATCCAAACTTACCTATCAATTACACTTTGGAAAAATTTGATGAGCCAGCCCAAAGATATTGTCCTGTAGGCGTTTATGAAGTTCAAAAAGAAAATGGTATTAATAAATTTGTAATTAATTCTCAAAATTGTATTCATTGTAAAACATGTGATATTAAAGAACCTTCACAAAATATTACTTGGGTAACTCCAGAGGGTGGAGGCGGTCCTAAATATGGAAATATGTAGATTAAGATAAGTCTATTGCGTTTTTTTTTAAAACGTCGATAGGGATAAGTTTTAAAGTTTTTTCATGTGTTTTTTTTAAATAAATTGGACATCCCTTTCCAGCAGCAACAGCTCTTGCATACCAACTTGCACAAACACACCATCCATCTCCATCTTTTAATCCTGGAAATCCATATTCTGGGTGAGGTGTTATTAAATCATTACCTGCTTCTTTACACCATACTAAAAATTCAGTTGTAACTTTCGCACAAACAGTGTGAACACCAAGATCTTTTTCATCTGTACTACAACATCCATCACGATACCATCCAGTTAGAGGATCTTTAGAACATTCTTCTAAATCTTCACCTAAAACATTTTTTTGTATTTCATTCATTAAATTTTAGTTGGGTTTGGTTGCCCTTTATAAACATTTTCTGGATCAAATTTTTTTTCTTTTTCTTTAAATTCCATCTCTATATTTTTTGTATCATTAATTTTTCCTAAAGGTATTGATCTATAAAAACAAGATCTATAACCTACATGACAACTTCCTCCATTTCCAATATCGACAGTAAGCCATATTGAGTCTTGGTCATCATCAATTCTTAATTCCAAAACTTTTTGAACAAATCCACTTGTTTGACCTTTATGCCACAACTCTTTCCTTGATCTACTCCAATAATGAGCTTCTTTTGTCTCAATTGTTTTTTTTAAAGCTTCATCATTCATATAGCCGTGCATTAAAACTTCTTTTGTTTTTGCACATAGGGTAACTACTGGAATAAGTCCATCTTTATCAAACTTTGGAGATAAAATAGAACCCTCTTCAATCTCTGTGACATTTTCTCTTTTTTTAAACATAATTTTTTATGATATTATTACTAATACTTAGTATAAATAACATTTTACAATACTTAAATAAAATATATAAATTATCTCAAATTATGAAATTAGTTAAGAATATAAACGAAAAAAATTCAATAAAAACAGAAGTTTCTGACAAAGAAGCCGAAGAAGCTTTTAGAACTATATTGAGATGGATTGGTGAAGATCCATCAAGAGAAGGGTTAATCGAAACTCCAAAAAGAGTTACGAAAGCTTATAAAGAATATTTTCAAGGATACAAAAAATCAACTGATGAAATTTTAT
Source organism: Candidatus Pelagibacterales bacterium (assembly GCA_004213155.1). Lineage (GTDB taxonomy): Bacteria > Pseudomonadota > Alphaproteobacteria > Pelagibacterales > Pelagibacteraceae > MED-G107. The sequence continues at coordinate 2,631 of SHAN01000016.1, read as the reverse complement.
CTAAAACTTTTGGAGACGTAGAAGGTTATGATGACATGGTTGTTGAAAAAAATATAACAGTTGAAAGTCATTGCGAGCATCATATGGCTCCAATAATAGGTGTAGCACATGTTGCTTATATTCCAAAAAACAATGTAGTAGGTTTAAGTAAGCTAGCAAGAGTAGTTGAGGTATTTTCTAAAAGATTACAAACTCAAGAGAGATTGACTATGCAAATAGCTAAAGCCATAATGGAAGCTTTAGACGCAAAAGGAGTAGCTGTTACAATTGATGCATCACACCAATGTATGACCATGAGAGGTATTAAAAAAGAAAGAGCTACAACAGTAACAAATTATTATCTTGGACAATTTAAAGAAGATTTAAGCTATCAAAACAGATATTTGAGATTTATTGTAAAATAATCTATCTTAAGTCATAAAATATAAAATATGACAGATACTTTTAAAGCATTGATATTAAACAAAGAAGGAGAGGAAGTAACTCGTAAAGTTACTGAAATTAATAAAAATTTTTTAAAACATGGAAAAGTATTAGTTAAAGTAGATTACTCATCAGTTAATTTTAAAGATGCTTTAATATTAAAAAATGGTGCTGGGTTGGTTAAAGAATTTCCTCATATACCTGGAATAGACCTATCAGGAACAGTATTGGAAAAAGGTGACTCTACTTTTAATGAAGGTGATGAAGTAATTTTAACGGGATGCAGAGTTGGAGAAATATATTTTGGAGGATATTCACAATACGCATTAGTGAATAAAGAATTTTTAATAAAAAAACCAAAAGAATTTTCAAATAAAGAAGCAATGATTCTTGGAACTGCGGGTTTTACATCTTTACTGTGCGCTTTTGCTGTAAAAGCAAGAGAAGAGCTTCTTTTAGGAGAAAAAGTAAATGATGTTTTAGTTACAGGAGCTACAGGAGGGGTAGGCAGTGTTGCTGTAATGGTTTTAACTAAACTTGGTTGCAATGTAACAGCTGTAACAGGAAAAAAAGATCAATCAGAATATCTTAAAGAATTGGGAGCAAAAAATATAATTGATAGAAAAGATTTAGAGGCTGAACCTCGTGCACTTGGTAAAGGTTTATGGGATGGAGTGGTAGACACGGTTGGTGGTGTAATATTAGCTAATGCAATTTCAAATACGAAACACTCAGGAATTGTTGCTACATGTGGGAATGCTTCTGATAATAAGTTAAATACATCAGTAATTCCTTTCATTTTGAGAGGTATAAAACTTTGGGGTATAGACTCTGTAATGATAAGTAACAAAAGAAGAGAATTTATATGGTCTCAAGTTTCTAAACTAATAGATTTTAAAATATTAAATAAACGTATTAAAGAAATTAGTTTAGAAGAGTTAGTAAATGAATATCCTAAAATACTTAAAGGAGAAGTCGCAGGAAGATTGATAATAAATCCAAATAAATAATTATGGATTGGGATAAGTTAAAAATTTTTTATTCAGTTGCGCAAGCAGGAAGTTTTACTAATGCTTCGGTAAGTCTTAATTTAAGTCAATCAGCGATTAGTAGGCAAATCCAATCTTTAGAACAAGAATTAAAAGTTCAATTATTTGAAAGACATGCAAGAGGATTAACATTAACAGATAATGGAGAGTATATATTTAAAACGACTCATGAAGTCATTTCTAAACTTAAAGAAGTTGAAACTACACTTATAGACAAAAAACAGAAACCAACAGGAAAAATAACCATTACTACAGTGCGAAGTTTTGGAACACATTGGTTAACTCCCCGAATTCAAGAATTTATGGAGTTAAATCCAGAAATAGAAGTTGAATTAATTTTCGATGATAAAGAACTAGATTTAAGTACAAGAGAAGCTGATATAGGTATCTGGATGAGAAGACCAAAGCAACTAAATTATATTCAGAGAAAGTTAGCAGATATTAATTATCATATTTATGGGTCTAATAAATATTTAGAAAAATATGGGTATCCAAAAACAATAAATGATTTAAATAAACATAAATTTATATCTTATGGAAAAGGGGCACCATCTCCAGTTTTTAATCCTGATTGGGCTCTAAAACTTGGTATGAAGGATAATAAAAAAAGAAAACCAATAATGAAAGTTAATAGTGTGATGGGTTTACTATTGGCTGTTGAAAGTGGAGTAGGCTTAGCAGCACTTCCAGATTATTTAGTTTCTTCTTCAAATAATTTAATAAAAATATTACCAAATTATGAAGGACCTAAAAGTGAGGCACATTTTGTTTATCTTCAATCACTTAAAAATGTTGCAAGAGTCCAAGCTTTTAAAAATTTTCTTTATAGCAAAGTAAGTGAATGGAAATTTTAACTATTTACTAGTCTGAGTATTAATTTTTAGTTTAGCACCCTCATCTATAGATAGTGTTTTTTGTTTGATATTACCCTCTACGGTTGCTGTACTTGAGATATGAACTTTTTCACTGTCTACATCTCCATTTATATTTCCTGATAGAACAGAATTTGTAGAATTAATATTTCCATTTATTATTCCCTGTTCTTCTATTTCCACATTTTCAGCTTTTATATTTCCCTTAATTTTTGAATTTATTTCGATAGTTTCTTTTTCAAAAATATTGCCATCAATATTTAGGTCTTTTTGAAGTATTGTTTTAG
>SHAN01000015.1 GCA_004213155.1 Candidatus Pelagibacterales bacterium | reverse complement strand
CAGAGAACAAGGGAGCATGAAATTATAAGAGAGGAAATTAATCTAGATGAAAGAATTTGATTATATTATTTTAGGGGGTGGTTGTGCTGGTTTGTCTTTAGCTTACACTCTAGAAATAAATAAAAAACTAAAAGATAAAACTTTAGCTATAGTTGAAACTAGAGATGAATATAAAAGAGATAAAACATGGTCATTTTGGAAAGTCACTGATCATAATTTTGATGACTGCGTTATCAAAAGTTGGAATAATTTTTCTATCAATTCTAAATTAGGATCTCATGAGGTTATAAATCAAAGGTATCCTTATCAAACTATAGACAGTGGTTTGTTTTACAAAAAAGTCTTAAATGAACTAAAACAAAATAAAAATATACAATTTTTTAAAAATACAGATCAATTAAACTTAGATAATTCGTTTATATTTAATAGCATTCCATCAAAAGAAAATTATCAAGCAAATCTTTGGCAACACTTTAAAGGTATAGAAATTGAAACTCAGAAAGATATTTTTGATGATGAAATTTTTAACTTAATGGATTTTGATTGTGATCAAAGAGATAATGTGCACTTTTTTTATACCTTACCCTTTTCAAAAAATAAGGCTTTAATAGAAACAACTTGGCTATCAAAAATGGATGACAAAAAACTAAATGATTATGATATTCAGCTAGAAAAATATATCAAAGCAACTCTTAAAATAAAAAATTATAAAATTAATTATCAAGAAGAAGGGGCTATACCTTTGTTTTATCCATTCAATAAAACTGAGAAAAATAAAATTAATATTGGATCTGCTGGAGGTATGACGCGTTTAAGCACTGGATATACTTTTCTTAATATCCAGGATCATAGCAAATATATAACTAATAATATTGAAAAAATTCAAAATACAAAAGCGTACCATATTGGAAAAAAATATGAGTTTCTTGATAATATATTTTTAAATGTTTTAAAAAATAATCCAGATAAAATGCCAAATATATTTTTAAATATGTTTAAAGCATCTTCCAAAACAGTTATAAAATTTCTATCAAACAAAAGTAATATTTTTGAGGATTTGGGTGTAGTTTTAAAAATGCCTAAATGGGTATTTATTAAAAATATTTTTTAAATTAGATGAATAAAATAAATTATTACCATTCATTAATTTTTTTTAATTTATGTATATTTTTGCCAGCACTTAAATTTTTAAGAGATAATAATTTATTTATTTTATGTTTATTTCTTATATTAAGTTTAGGAATTTCACATGGAGCATTAGATCATATAAAAGGAAAAAAATTATTAAAAATATTAAACTATAAATCTACTTCAACATTCTATATTTTTTATATCTTTATAGTAGCAAGTGTAATCATATTATGGCTATTATTTCCTAAAATATTATTATTATTTTTTTTAATAGTTGCATCATTTCATTTTGGTAAAGAAGATTCTGAGTTTATAGATAGTAAATCAAATCTTGATTTAATTTACTTTTTTAAAGGATCTCTAGTGATAACAGCCCCATTGTTATTTCATAAAAATGAAACCCTAAATATTTTCGATAATTTAAATTTTGATATTTCGCAAAGTTCATTTATATCGAATGAATTTCTATATTTATTTATAGCAATTAGTTTGGTTGCAAACATTATTATTTCATTAAATAAACAAATGGATATTAAATCACTATTATTGATGGATTTTATATCCATCCTGCTACTTAACTATTTCTTAAATCCAATTTTAGCATTTACTGTTTATTTTTGCTTTTTACACTCTATTAGACATTCATTCAAATTGTCTAATGAGCTAAATAAAAAAAATTTTATTAAAGGGTTTAAGGAGTTTTTAATAAAAGCAATGCCATTAACTATTTTAACTGCTATTTTATTCTTAATTTCTCTATTTTTTTTAAATAATTATTACTTTTTAGATAATGCTATATCAAAAGTAATATTTATTGGTTTGGCGTCTTTAACCTTTCCACATATATTGCTGGAATATCTTTTAGAAAAAAATGAAAAATAAAGAAATTAAAATTTTACTCGCGGCCCCACGTGGTTTCTGTGCTGGCGTAGAACGTGCTATAGAAATTGTAAAAAAAAGTATAAATAAATATGGTGCACCAGTTTATGTACGACATGAAATTGTCCACAATAAACATGTAGTTGATAGTCTCAAAAAAATTGGAGCAATATTTATTGAAGAGCTTGAAGAAATAAAGGATAAATCTAGGCCAGTAATTTTCTCAGCTCATGGTGTTCCAAAATCTGTACCTGCAGAAGCTGATAGATATAAAATGGAATATATAGATGCTACCTGTCCCCTTGTTTCAAAAGTACATAGAGAAGCTGAATATCTAAATAGAAAAAATTATCATATATTGTTGATCGGTCATCAAAACCATCCAGAAGTAATTGGAACTATGGGGCAACTTCCTAAAAACTCAATCGATTTGATAGAAACAGTAAAGGATGCAGAAAATTATATTAATATTTTAAATAAACCTCTTTCGTTTATTACTCAAACAACATTATCAGTTGATGATACCATAGGAATAATTAATATTTTAAAAAAGAAATTTCCAAACATAAAAGAGCCAAAAAAAGATGATATTTGTTATGCAACAACTAATAGACAAGCTGCAGTTAAAAAAATTTCTAAAGAATGTGATATGTTTTTTGTAATAGGTAGTAGAAATTCTTCAAATTCAAAGCGATTAGTTGAAGTAGCTATAAATTCAGGATGCAAAAATTCTAGGTTAATGCATTCTGATGAAAAGATTCCATTTGATGAAATACTAAATTGTAAAACAATAGGAGTTTCATCAGGTGCTTCAGCTCCAGAGATATTGGTTGAAAAATTTATAAATGATATTAAAGAAAAAGTTAATATAAAAATAAATGAAGTAGAAATGATCAAAGAGAATGTCTATTTTAAAATACCTGGAAAATTATCAATAAGTAAATAATATGGCTGTTTATACAAAAATTAATAAAAAAAATATTAATTCGTTTATTAAAAATTATAATATTGGGACTATTCAAAAATTTAAAGGAATAAAAGAAGGTATAGAAAATACTAATTATTTTTTGCAAACATCAAAGGGTAAATTTATTTTAACAATTTATGAAAAAAGAACTAATAAAAAAGATCTTCCTTTTTTTATGAAATTAATGGATAATTTAAATAAAAATAATTTTAAATGTCCTAAACCAATAAAAAACTTAGATGGAAAACATATTTCTATTTTAAAGAAAAAACCAGCAGCAATTGTTTCTTTTTTAAATGGATCTTCAAAAAACAATTTAAGTCCAGATAACTGTTACCAGGTAGGTATGCAGGTTGCAAAATTCCATTCTATAACAAAAAAAATATCTATAAAAAGAGATAATTCTCTATCATTAAATTCTTGGGAAGAATTGTTCAAAAAAGTTGAAATAGAAAGTAGAAAAATAGGAAAAAATCTTCCAATAAAGATTAAAAATAGTCTTATAGAAATTAAAAAAAATTGGCCAAAAAATTTACCAAAAGGAATTATTCATGCAGATTTGTTTTCAGACAATATTTTTTTTAAAAATAATGATTTTTCTGGTTTTATAGATTTTTATTTTTCATGTAATGATTTTTACGCATTTGAAATTGCTATATGTTTGAATGCTCTATGTTTTGATGGAACTAGTCAAAATTTAAGCTTTAATGTTACAAAAGCTAAAAAATTTTTAAAAGGTTACTCAAAAGTCAGAAAAATAACAGTAAAAGAAAAAAAATATTTTAAAGTTCTATGTCAAGGAGCTGCTTTAAGATTTTTACTAACTAGAGTTTTTGACTATCTTAATATTACCAAGGGAGCTATTCTGACAGTTAAAGATCCTATTGAATATTTAAAAAGATTAGAATTCCATAATAGTACAAAAAATTATCAAGATTATTGTTTATAATGACTATTAAAATTTATACGGATGGATCATGTATTGGAAATCCAGGTACTGGTGGGTGGGCAGCAATTATTTTAGAAGGAAAAATAGAAAAAAAAATTTGTGGTAGTAAAAATGATACTACTAATAATCAAATGGAACTTATGGCTACAATAAAAGCTTTAGAAAATTTTGTTATTAAAAAAAAAATTATAATTTTTACAGATTCAAAATATGTTAAAGACGGAATAACAAAATGGATAAATAACTGGAAAATAAACAATTGGAAAACAGCTTCAAAAAAAAACGTAAAAAATAAAGACCTATGGAAAAAACTTGACAATCTGTCAAGTTTTCATGATGTAGAATGGAAATGGGTAAAGGCTCATGCTAATAATTACTATAATAATTTGGTTGATGAGCTTGCTAAAAATAAGGCAAAGGAAGATTAAATTTTTGATAATATATAATTTTTTATTTTAAATAGATTATTATCAACTATATCATAATTTTCTTTTTCATTCATAATGTTACATAGATTATCTGGTAATTTAGGTTGTATTCCCAAAACTTTTGAAATTGCTTTTGGAAATTTTGAAGGATGTGCCGTACATAAAACTATATTAGTTCCTTCACAAGAGACTTTATTAAGAACTCCGTATGCTACGGCAGTATGAGGATCTAAAATATATTTATATTTATCATAAAAATCATAAATATATTTTTCAGTTTCTTTTTCACTAATACTTTCTGCAATAAAATCTACTTTTATTTTATTTAATTGATTTTTATCTATTTTAAAATATTTTTTATTTTTAAGATTTTTCATTTTTTCTATTATATCCTGATCATTTTTTAAATTTGTATTAAAAATTAATCTTTCAAAATTACTAGCTACTTGTATATCCATACTTGGTGAAATTGTCTCTATGACATTCTCAATTTTATATTCACCCTGATTAATCGCTCTCTTGAGAATATCATTTTGATTTGTAGCAATAATTAATTTATTTATAGGTAAACCCATTTTTTTAGCAATATACCCTGCATAAATATCTCCAAAATTTCCTGTGGGAACAGAAAAATTAATTTTTTTTTCTTCTTTATTTATTACTTGAAAATATGCATAAAAAAAATAAACAATTTGAGAAATTATCCTTGCCCAATTAATTGAGTTTACCCCTGACATATTAACTGTATTTTTAAATTCTATATCTGTAAACATAGACTTTACTAAAGTTTGACAATCATCAAAATTACCATTCACTGCAATATTAAATACGTTTTTGTCATTTACAGTTGTCATTAATTTACGTTGAATATCTGATGTTTTTCCTTTTGGATGTAAAACAAATATATTTATTTTATTTTTTCCTTTTAATGCATCTATAGCAGCAGAGCCTGTATCTCCAGAAGTTGCAACAACTATATTGATAGTATTATTTTTTTTTTTAATAATTTTTTGGTACATGTTGCCAATTATTTGCATTGCAATATCTTTAAATGCCAATGTAGGTCCGTGAAATAGTTCTAATAAGTAATTTTGGTCATATTTTTTTAAACAAACTACATTTTCATTTCTGAAGTTTTTATATGAATTTTCTACTATTTCTCTAACTTCTTTTTCACTAAATTCTTCCGAACAAAATTTAAAAATAATATTTCCTGCTAAATCTTTATAAGAAAGTTTACTGAGCTCTTCTAGCTCTTTAGATGAAAAAACTGGTATTTCCTTTGGAATATATAATCCTCCATCAGGAGAAAGTGCGTTAAGAAAAACTTCTCTAAATGAAGATTTTTTCTTTGTATTTCTTGTACTAATGTAGTGCATTGCTTTTTGTAGTACAGAATTTAATTATTGGCTACTTAAAAACTATAATTTTACTTATATTTTAAATATTTTAATAAATTTTGGATTATTTTTGATATATTTTTTATAAGCCCAATTAGCTAAACCAAGAGAAATAAAAGAAGTTATAATTATAAAAAGAGCTATTTGACCTCCGGACCTATCAGATGCACAAACTGCACACAATAAATTGAGTTTATCTGGCTGAAATATAACTGTTTCTAACATTTTGCTTAACTTTCTTTTTTTTTAAAATTTTTACTATCAAAAAATATAAATTGCATAATAGCCTCATCTATAGAATTTGTCTTGCTATCTTTTGTCACCTTTGGATCAATCATCATTGTAAGTACAAATTTTTTTGTCTCTCCTGCTTTTATTTTTTGAATATCATAACAAAAACAATCAATTTTTATTATATATGGTTTTAATTCCTTAGGGTATAGAGCAAAACTGGCTGTCCCAGATGTGTCCTTGCTGCTAAGATTCTTCACACTATATTCAATATTAGTAAGTTCACCAATCTTAATTTTCAAGGGTGGGTTGATGGGGGTAAACTTCCAAGGAAGATCAGTATGAGTTTTCGTAATAAGATTAAACTTAATAAATAAGATATTTTTTTTTTGTAAAAATAAAAAAATAATTAGAAATATAATTAAATTTAATACAAAAATGATCCCAATTTTATATTTAAGATTTTTAATCATAAAGTGACTTATGTCTATATTAAACTATCAATAAGAATAGATGTAAATATTACAAAAAGAAATAAAATTGAGAAAGTAAATATATGTTTTGCAAGTTTCTTTTCTTCTCTAGACTTTGATGTTTTAAGTAATTTGTAACAAATATAGATGTAATAAATACCAAAAGGTGCAGAAATTAAGAAATAAAAATTTCCAAAGTAATTTAAAATAAAAGGTGCAGTGATAATTGGAAATAATAATAATGCATAAACAAAAATATTAATTTTTGTTACTCTAATACCTGATATTACAGGTAACATTGGAATTTTAGCGTTCTTATAATCATCTGTTTTATATAAACTTAGTGCCCAAAAATGAGAAGGTGTCCACATAAAGATAATTAAAAATAATATAATTGGTTCTAAAGTTATTTCTCCAGTTGCTATTGCCCAGCCAATAACTGGGGGTAGTGCTCCAGCAGCTCCTCCAATTACAATATTCTGTGGGGTCTTTGGTTTTAACCAAATTGTATAAACAAAAACATAAAAAAGGATTGTAGTTAATAGTGTAAGTGTAGCTACTATATTAGAAAAAAAATATAGGGCTATTACAGATACAATAGATGTTAAGACTCCAAATATTAAAGCCTGTTTTCGAGTTACTTTGCCAGTTGGTATTGGTCTAAGGCATGTTCTTGACATTATAGAGTCTAAATCAGATTCATACCACATATTCAAAGCTCCTGCTGCACCTGATCCTAAAGCAACAGCCACTATAGATAATGCTGCTGTTAAATAATTTACTTCTTGTGGTGCTATTAATAGACCAACAACACATGTAAATATCACTAGTGACATTACTCTTGGTTTCATAAGATTAAATAATGCTAATAGAAAATTTAATAAATTTATTTGCAACTTAACTGATTTAGTTCTTGAATAAGACAATGTTAATCCTGTTAATTAACTTCCTAAAACAAAATATATGAATCTAGTAAACACTGTATATTGTGCTTCTGCTACCATTAGCCCAATAAAACATGCAATTGCAGTCATTGGCCACAAAAGAACATTTACTAATGTATAACGTTCCCAAAATAGATGCATAAAAAAAGCCATAATCAAACCAGCTTTTAAAAACATAAAAATTAAAATTAAAGTCCATCTCAATAATCCTTGAAATGCAAACCAGTCAACCAAATATGAAAAAAAACTTAAAACAAATAATAATCCCCATATCCAAAGATAAATCCCAATTTTATGAGTTGTTTCTGTTCTTTTTTTTGTTTGTTCTTTCATAATTTGTTTAATCTACCACAAATAAAAGAAGGCAAAAATAAATACCCAAACTAAATCAACAAAATGCCAATAAAGACCTAATATCTCTATTGCAACATAGTCTGATTTCATTGTAGTAAAATATCCTCTTTTACCTGTATCAAAGTCTCCTCTTAAAACTTTTCTTGCAAAGATAAATAAAAAAATGACTCCAATTGAAACGTGAGTTCCATGAAATCCTGTAATCATAAAAAAATATGAGCCAAACTGTTTTGCTCCAAAAGGATTTTCCCAAGGTCTAACACCTTCATGAATTAGTTTTGTCCATTCAAATGCTTGCATTCCAACAAATGTCAATCCACCAAATGCTGTAGCTAATATTAAATAACCACACATTTTTCTATTTTTTTCATATCCATATTTCACTGCTAGGGCCATAGTTCCACTGCTTGTAATTAATACAAAAGTCATAATTGCTATCAACAATAGAGGAACTGGAAAACCACCAACATGTAGAGCAAATACTTCGCTTGGGTTTGGCCAATCAACAACTGTTGACGCTCTACCCTTCATATATGAGATTAAAAAACAGCTAAAAATAAACGTATCACTTAAAAGAAAAATCCACATCATAGCTTTGCCCCAATTAACACCTTTAAATGTAGTTTGATCTGAGCCTAGATCACTTGGAACACTCTTCCATCCTTTGGGTAATTTATCTATTGTTGAATTTTCCATATCGTCTCTCTATCAATTATGTAAATAACATTAAACCAAATAATACAAACCATACGGCAAGTAAAAAGTGCCAATAAACTGCACATAATTCGATCCTGTGTTGAAGTTTTGAAATTTCATAATCTGTTTTAAATAATTTTGATGTAGTTTTTCCCCAAAATAACAAACCTCCTAATAAGTGTAAACCGTGTAATGATGTTAAAAGATAGAAAAAAGCATTTGCAACATTAGTACCTGCAAAATAATCTAATTGCATTAATTGATACCATACTATTAATTGACCTATAAGAAATGAGTAGCCTAAAAAACCAACTATAAAAAGATTTTTTTTAATTTGATTATAATTATTATTATCAGCTGCAACTTTAGCTTTATGAAAATAAATACTATTTAAAACTAAGACTGCAGTATTAATCCAAAGCAACCATGGTTCAGGCATTTTCATCCAATCATGAGCCATCATACGATCTGAATAAGCAACCACAAATAATGAAAAAATTACAGAACTTACTGCTATTATTGTCTTTAGTGCTAATCTACTGCCTGAAATAGAAAATAGTTTTCCATCATGATCATTATCTTTTAAAGATTGTACTTGCTCCCATGGCTTTTCAAAAATTGATTTAAAAAAAGTTTTTCTTTCTTCTTCTATCACGATTGTTCTACCTTAGCATTTATAACTGCACTTGGTGGAGTTGTTTGTGTAATATAATCTTCTTTTGCTCCTGGAACACTAAAATCATAAGCCCATCTATAAACTTTTGGCAATTCTTTCCCAAAGTTACCATGCTCTGGAGGCATCTCAGGTGTTAACCATTCAAGAGAATTTGCTTTCCACGGGTTTTTAGGTGAAGGTTTTCCTGCTCTAGCACTTAAAATTATATTATATAAAAACACAAGCTGAGCAAAACCGACTATTAATGCTGCAATAGTTATAAAAATATTTAAACTAATTGTAGATGTTTCAATATATGGACTTTCGTATATTTCAAAATATCTTCTTGGAACACCTACAAATCCTTGATAGTGCATTGGAAAATAAATTGCATAGGATCCTATAAAAGTCACCCAAAAATGAAATTTTCCCATTCCTTCATGTAAAAATCTTCCTGTAATTAAAGGAAACCAGTGATAGATAGCTCCAAATATAACTAAAATTGGTGCAATTCCCATTACCATATGAAAGTGAGCAACAACAAAATATGTGTCTGAAAGAGGAACATCTACAGTAACATTTCCTAAAAACAAACCAGTTAGTCCACCATTTAAAAATGTAACAATGAAAGCTAAAGAAAATAACATTGGCAAAGTTAATTGAATATTTGCTTTCCACAAAGTTAAAATCCAATTGTAAACTTTTATTGCAGTTGGAACAGCAATAATCAATGTTGTGGTTGCAAAGAAGAAGCCAAACCAAGGATTCATTCCACTGACATACATGTGGTGTGCCCAAACAAAAAAGCTCAAGGCACCAATTCCAACTATTGCCCAAACCATCATTCTATAGCCAAATATTGTTTTTCTTGCGTGTATTGAAAGTAAATCTGATACAATTCCAAATGCTGGTAATGCTACAATGTATACTTCTGGATGTCCAAAAAACCAAAATAAATGTTGAAACAAAATTGGACTTCCTCCCTCATAATCTAATGTTTCACCCAAAGAAACCATAGCTGGCATAAAGAAACTAGTTCCAAGCAAACTATCTAATGTCATCATTAAACATCCAACTAGAAGTGCAGGAAATGCAAACATTGCTAAAACAGTTGCTGTAAAAATACCCCATATTGTAAGTGGCATTCTCATTAAAGTCATTCCTCTTGTACGCAATTGTAAAATTGTGACTATATAATTTAATCCACCCATTGTGAAACCAGCTACAAACAAAATTAATGAGATTAACATTAATACAATTCCGCCATTATAACCTGGCGTACCTGCGGTTATTGCTTGTGGAGGATATAAGGTCCAACCAGCTCCAGTTGGTCCACCTGGAACAAAAAAACTTGCTAATAGCACGACTACAGCTAGTACAAAACTCCAATAACTTAACATATTTACGTATGGAAATGCCATATCTCTAGAACCACACATCAATGGAATTAAATAATTTCCAAACCCTCCAAGAAATAATGCTGTCAATAAGTAAACTACCATAATCATTCCATGCATTGTAACAAATTGATAGTAAGCACCTGGTTCAAGTAAACCTAAACCTGGAAAAGCTAATTGCAATCTCATCAACCAAGATAAGACTAAGCCTAATAAACCAGTTCCAACAGCAGTCAGTGCATACTGAACTCCAATATATTTTGCATCCTGAGAAAAAACATAAGTAGTCCACCAACTATGTGAATGATAAAGATCTTGATCTGGAACTTCCTGAGGTGGAAGATAATCTATATCTCCTCCTGTTACAGCTGAATCAAGTGTTGAGTCACTAGAAACCGTTTGTGATTTTGAGTGTAATTTATTATTTTCTTCTTCGTACATACTTTTCTCCTAATTAATTTTTAACTAATTTAATTGTTTTTTCTTTTGAATTTTCTACTAAAAATTTTTCAAATGTGATTTGTTGAGCAATCCAATCATTATATTCTTTAGTTTCATCAACTATTACTCTGCCTCTCATAGCATAATGACCAGAACCACAATATTCTGCACATAATACTTCAAAGTCACCAGTTCGTGTTGGAGTTAACCAATAAAAAGTGATTATTCCAGGAACCATATCCATTTTACCTCTAAATTGAGGTACATAAAAATTATGTAATACATCAATAGAACGAAGTTCAAATTTAACTGATTGCCCAAGTTCCAAATGAAGTTCATCACTATCAACTAATAAATCGTCTTTTGAATTTTCATCTTCGGGTATCAAACCAAATGGATTTTCATCACTTATATATTTGATAGAAGTTTTTCCTAAAATGCCATCTTCCCCTGGTAACCTATATTTCCATCCCCATTGATATGCAAGAACTTCAACTTTTAATGCATCTTCAGGTACAGTTACATATTTATTCCAAACTATTAAGCCTGGGGCTAACAATGCAGCAACTCCTATTGCTGTAACCCACGTTAAATGAAATTCTAATTTCTTATTTTCTGGTTCATAATCTGCTCTTCTATTTTTATCGTATCGAAACTTCCACACACAATAAGCAACAAATAAAAGTATAGCCACAAATACAAAGCCTGTAATCCAAAAAGTTAATAATATAGTTGAGTCCATATTTCCCCAGTTAGAAGCAACTTCTGTCCACCACCATGGAGACCAAAAGTGAAAGACTACAGATCCTACTGCAATGATTATTATTATATGTGCTACTATTAATGCTGTCATTTTAATTATGCATTTTTTGCAATAAAAATTGCAAACAATATTACTCCTAAAATTATTATATGATTACCCAAATCAAACCATCCTAATTCTTCATTTTTCTTATCAACAATATTTTTCCATCTTCTCTTATTTTTTTTCCCAGCTACTGCTGGTTCACCCCTATTCCAAATATGTTTTGCTGACACATAAAGCCATGCAAAATAAATAAACAGAATTAGCAATCCAATCATGGAGCTAAGAAGTATATAAGAAGAGCTCATAAATATAATCTATATATATTAAATAAACCAAATATGTAGGTATTTTCTTGCGACAAATTTTCCAAAAATATAAGGATTATAGATGAAAATTAATAATAGAAATCGCTGCTATTGCTGCAGTTTCTGAGCGCAAAATATTATGTGCCAATGATAAAGCTGTTGACTGTTTTATATCAATTATAGATTGTCTTTCAATCTCAGAAAAATCTCCTTCTGGACCAATAAGAATACATATAGCTCCTTTGCGTTTTTTAGACAAAACAGTATCTATTTTTTCTTTTCTTGAATTAATGTCGCAAAAAATTAAATTTCCATTATCTGGAAAGTTTTTTAAAAATTCACTTAAATTTTTTAAATTTTTAATTTCTGGAATATTAATTCTATTTGATTGTTCAGAAGCTTCTATGATTATTTTTTGAAGTCTATCTTTATTTATTTTTCTTACAATACTTCTTTCAAAAACTATTGGAAAAAATTTAGTAACACCAAGTTCTGTTGCTTTTTGAATCATAAAATTAAAGTAATTTGATTTGATTGGAGAAAAAGCTAACCATAGTTCTTTATCATTTTCTTTTTGTCTTAATTGTTTTGTAATATTAAATTGAACTATATTTTTTGTAATATCTAAAATTTTTGCCTCCCATTCCCCGCTACTATTAAATAAGGAAAAATTTTGATTTATATTAAGTCTCATTACTTTGTATAAATAATGAGATTGAGGTTTATCAAGCTTATCTATTAAATTAAGTGATAAACTTTTTGAAAAAAATAATCTAATATTGTTCATATATAATAAATTAGTTTATGAAAAATATTAAAGCAATAATTTTTGATGCATATGGCACTTTATTTGATGTAAATTCTGCTGCTGAAAAATACAAACATAAAATCGGTGATAAGTGGGAGGGATTTGCTAATTACTGGCGAACTACTCAACTTGAATACACATGGCTAAGAAGTTTAATGAATAGACATAAAGACTTTTGGCAAGTAACAGAGGATAGTCTTGATAAATCAATGAAGATATTTGAAATAGATTTATCAATGAAAAAAGAATTATTAAATCTTTATAAAAAGTTATCTACTTTTCCAGAAGTAAAAGAAGTTTTAAATAATCTAAAAGAAAAAGATTATAAACTTGCTATTCTTTCAAATGGAACGCCTTCCCTTCTTTGTGAATTAGTAAAAAGTAATAATTTAGATAATATTTTTGATGATATTTTTTCAATTGAAGAAGTTAAAATTTATAAACCAAACTCAAAAGTTTATGATTTACCATTTAAAAAATATCAAATAAAAAAAAATGAAGTTGCTTTTTTAAGTGCAAATACTTGGGATGTATCTGGTGGTGGAAATTATGGTTATAGATCTATTTGGGTAAACAGAAATAATAATATTTTTGATAACCTTGATTACAAACCTAAAGAAGAAGTAAAAAACTTAAAACAACTACTTGAAATTATTTAATCGAGTTCTTATTTATAAACAAATAATAAAAGGGTAAAAATGATTAAAGGACAAAAAGCAGGAGACGGTGCAATTGCAATTGAGGTCGAAAAAGGAAAATCTTATTATTGGTGTACGTGTGGAAAAAGTTCAAAGCAACCTTTCTGTGATTCTTCTCATAAAGGTACAGAGTTTAATCCAGTGATATTTAAGGCTGAGGAAACAAAAAAAATGTTTTTTTGTGCTTGCAAACAAACTAACAATCAGCCATTTTGTGATGGGTCACATAATAAAAAATAATGTCTAATATTGAAGCAGAAAAAATTATAAAGCCAGTTGCAGCTTCAGATGGTGCTGGTGTTAAATTAAAAAGAAGTATTGGCACTCATCTTATTGATTACCATGATCCTTTTTTAATGTTAGACGAATTTGGTTCTGAAAATAAAGATGATTATATCGGAGGCTTTCCTCCCCACCCTCACAGAGGAATTGAAACAGTTACCTACATGTTAAGTGGTGAATTTGAGCATGAAGATAGTACTGGTGCAAAAGGTAAAATGTCTTCAGGGGATGTCCAGTGGATGAAAACTGGTGGTGGAATAATTCATTCTGAAATGCCTGCAATGACTGAAGGTAAACTTCATGGTTTTCAACTTTGGGTTAATATGCCTGCTAAATTAAAAATGAACAAACCCGAATACATTTATATTGATGCAGACAAAATGAGTACTCATAAAGATGATGACAAAACAGTTAAAGTTATTGCTGGAAAATTTCAAAATGCAGAAGGACCTGTTAAGGGTCATAATGTTGAACCAATCTACTTTGATATAGATATTGAAGAAGGTAAAGAGTTTAATTTTGATCTCCCTATAACACACAATTCCTTAATTTACTTAATTGATGGAAAAATTAAAATTGGAAACCAAAATCATGAAGAAGTTAAAAATTCTACTTTAATCATTCTGACTAAAGGTGATAAATTAAAAGTGTCTAGCTTAACTAGAGCTAAATTTTTATTAATATCAGGAAAACCCATTGGAGAACCTATTGCAAGAGGCGGTCCATTTGTTATGAATACTAAAGCAGAGATCTTGCAAGCTGTTCAAGATTATCATAATGGTACGTTTGTAAAATGAAAGCAGTAGAAATATCAAAAAATGGTGGTCCAGAAGTTTTGGAATTAAAGAATATAACTTTAAATAAGCCAGGAGCAGATGAGGTTACAATCGAACATAAAGCGATTGGATTAAATTACATTGATACTTACCATAGATCTGGCCTTTATCCTTTAAAGCTTCCTACAGGTATTGGAGCAGAAGGAGCTGGAATAATTACAGATGTTGGATCAAATATTAAAGATTTTAAAGTTGGAGATAAAGTTTCATATGCTGGCGCACCACTTGGTTCTTACTCTACACATAGAAATTATCCAACAAACAATCTTGTTAAAGTTCCAGAAAATATTGATTTAGAAATTGCAGCAACTTTAATGACAAAGGGTCTAACTACTTTTTATTTATTACATAAAACTTATCCTGTTAAATCTGGACAAACTATATTATTTCATGCTGCTGCTGGAGGTGTAGGACAAATATTTGGTCAGTGGGCAAAAACTCTTGGATGTAAAACGATAGGTACTGTCGGAAGTGATGAAAAAATTCAGAAAGCAAAAACTTATGGTTACGATTATATAATAAATTATAATAAAGAAAATTTTTCAAAAAAGGTTTTAGAAATTACAAATGGAAAAGGTGTTCCTGTAGTCTATGATGGCGTAGGTAAAAATACTTTTGAAAACTCATTAAAATGTCTTTGTACCAGAGGTATGATGGTATCTTTTGGAAATGCCTCTGGAGCCTTATCCCCAATAGACGTTCCAAAATTATTACAGCCAAAAGGACTATATTTTGTAAGACCTGCTATGCAGCAATATTTAAGTACTAGAGAAGAAATTGATGAAGCTTCTAAAATTTTATTTGAAAAAGTTGGTTCAGGTAAAATTAATATTAATATTTTTAAAAAATATAAATTAGAAGATATTGTACAGGCTCATTCTGATCTTGAAGGAAGAAAAATTACTGGACCAGCAATCATAATTCCTGATTAAAGAAAAAACCACAAAATTAATCCTACAATACCAATAATTAATATTAAAATTCTAACACTTTTTAAATAAGTTATTAAATTTTTAGAATTATCAATATCTTTTTTTTTTCCTACGCTCAACCTGATTACAAAATAAAATAATATTAGTAAGATAAAAATTATTAAAAGAATTATATTTTTATCAAACATTTTTAGTTAACTCAGTTTCTAATATTAAAGTTTTACTTTGTGGCTTTGAATTTTTTATTATTGGGAGGAATAATCCAAATGCATAAAGTAACATTATTATTAATGCAGCTATCATAAATCCTCTAATAGCTGTAAATTTAAATTTAAACATATTTATTTATAACAATATAAGCAATAATAACTAAATATTTAATTTTTACAAATTGTCACAACTATTGATCATTAAAATCAATATTCATATCAGACATATGTAATTTTAAATCTCTAGTTGATGTTTGTATTTCTCTAATAAATAAAATAATCGAAACTATCATGGATAAACAACAAGAACCAAAGATTACTCTCGCCACAAATATTTCATTTAAATAAAGTGCAAATACTGTAAGTAAGTTAAATAGAAAGCCAATTGCAGCAAACATAATTGTCCATTTAAGAAGAATTATTCTACCATTTAAGTTTATGAATTGTTTTTTCCATTCCGGAGGAATATGCTTTTCATAAACATGTTCATCATGTAGCTCTCTAATTAAGGCACTTAGTGAATGAAATCTATTACTATAGATATTCATCAAAAGAGGAATGGCGGGAAACATTAATGCAGTAACAGTATAATCAATATTCATACGAATCAGTTTGATTATGAATCCTGCCTTTGTTATTTACAAGATAAATCTAATGAAAAAAATTAAAACTTTTATAGAACTAACAAGACTTAATAAACCCACTGGCTATATGCTTCTATTTTGGCCAAGTTTATGGGGACTCACTTTGGCATATAATCAAAATTACAATGCAGAAAAATATTTAATTTATATTTTATATTTTTTTTTAGGATCGGTTTTAATGAGAAGTGCTGGTTGCATAGTAAATGATGTGGTTGATAAAGATTTTGACCAAAAAGTAAAAAGAACAAAAGATAGACCAATTGCTAGTGAAAAAATTTCTTTATTAATGGCTATAATTTATATTTTATTTTTATGTACTTTTGCTTTTTTAATTTTAATTCAATTTAATTTTTTAACTATCGCTTTGGGTTTACTTTCAATGCCATTTGCATTTTCTTATCCATACATGAAACGTATAACTTACTGGCCACAACTATTTTTGGGTATTACATTCAATTTTGGAATCATTATGGGATGGGCCTCATTAAGTAACGGTTTATCTATAGAACCTGTGTTATTATATTTTATGGCCATATTTTGGACATTGGGTTATGACACAATTTATGGGTATCAAGATATATATGATGATGAAATTATTGGGGTAAAATCAACATCTATAAAATTTAAAAATAATCCCAAAATTTTTATAGGAACATGTTATTTAATATCAATAACTTTATTAATAATTTTATCTTTAACTATGATGAATAAACAATTTTACTTATTTTTATTAATCTTCCCTTTATTTCATTTTTTATATCAATTAGTTAAATTAGATATTAAAAATCCTGATAACTGTTTAAAAATTTTTAAATCAAATAACTTATATGGATTAATTATATTTTTAACAATTACATCATTTAGAATTTAATAAAATGACTGCTAAAGAAATACTCTTAAGATTATATAATGATTATACAAAAAAATATTTAAAAAAAATTATTATATCATTATTACTCTCTATCATCGTTGCTGCTAGTACTTCTTCAATTGCTTGGCTTTTAGATCCAGCAATTAAAAAAATATTTTTAGAAAAGGATGATACTTTAATTTACCTTATACCTCTGGCTATAATACTTGCTTTTGTTGCAAAAGGTGTTTCTCTTTATCTAGCAAAAAAAATAATGATAAGAGTAAGTGGAGAATTAACTGCTGAAGTTCAGCTTGATTTATTTAAATCAATCTTAAAATCAGATACTAAAAAATTAGAAAATAAACATTCTGGGAAGTATTTATCTCATCTTACTTATGATGTTGGGATGTTAACCAATCTTTTAAGTGTTGGTCTCTTAAATATAATGAAAGATAGCTTTACTTTAATTTGTTTATTATTTGTGATGTTTTATCAAAATTTAAATTTATCTCTATTCGCAATAATCATGATACCGCTTGCATCATATGCTGCAAAATCTTTAGGTAAAAGAATAGGAAAAGTTGTAACGCAGGCTCAAGAAGTTTCTGGTATTGTAACTTCATACCTAACTGAAATATTAAAAAATTACAAAATTGTTAAAGTCTACCAAAAAGAATCTTTTGAAGTTAATAGAGCTTCAAAATATATTAGTGATATGAAAGAAAAAGGAATAAAAATTGCAGTTGTGATGGTTCGGGCTAGCCCAATTATGGAAACACTAACAGGAATAATGATAGCAGGACTTATTTATTATTCTGCAAAATTAGTTGGCCAAGGTACTTTAGAGGTAAACAACTTCTTTTCTTTTTTAGCAGCTATGATGTTAGCCTATCAACCGGTTAGATCTCTAGCAACGCTAAATCTTACAATTAGCCAAGGTTTATCTGGGGCTAGAAGAATATTACCTATAATAGATCAACAACATGAAATTTTTGAAAACAAAGATTTAAAAAAACTTTCTGTAGATAAAGGTACAATAAGTTTTAAAGATGTCGATTTTTCATATGAGGAAACTAACGAAAAAGTTTTACACGGAGTAAATCTAAAAATTAACGGTGGAGAAACTGTTGCCTTAGTTGGTCATAGCGGAGCAGGAAAATCAACAATAATGAATTTAATTCCAAGATTTTATGATCCAAAAAAAGGTAATATATCTATTGACGATCAGTTAATAAGCAATACTTCTCTTAACTCTCTAAGAAGTCAAATATCTATGGTAAATCAAGAAACAATATTATTTGATGATACTATTGAGGCTAATGTCGCATATGCAAAAGATGACTGTAGTAAAGAACAAATAATACAAGCTTGTAAATATTCCCATGCTCATGAGTTTATAGATAAATTACCCAACAAATATAACACTTTAATAGGAGAAAATGGAACAAGACTGTCTGGTGGAGAAAAACAAAGATTATCTATTGCACGTGCAATATTAAAAAATACTCCAATAATACTTTTGGATGAAGCAACATCATCACTCGATGCAGATACCGAAGAAAAAATACAAGATGCAATTATGTATTTAACTAAAAATAGAACTACTTTAATAATCGCACATAGACTTTCTACTATATTTAAAGCTAATAGAATTTTTGTAATTGATAAAGGAAAAGTAGCTGCTGAAGGTAATCATAAAGAATTATTAGAAAAATCAGAAATTTACAAGAATTTTTATAACAAGCAGCTAAAAAATTTTTAATAAATGTTATCTATATATAGACTTTTAATAAATATTATTTATTTATTTGCTCCGTTAATTCTTTATTTAAGAGTTAAAAAAAATAAAGAACATAAAATTAGATTTAAAGAAAAATTAGGATATATAGAAAAAAAAAGAAATAAAGGTAGACTAATCTGGTTTCATGCTTCTAGTGTAGGTGAAACTTTAAGTATAATTCCAATTCTGGAAAAAATAGAAAAAATACGAACTATAAAAACAATCTTGGTAACAACAAATACACTTAGTTCATCTAAAATATTATTGAATAAAAATTTAAAAAAAGTGATACATCAATTTTTACCAATAGACACAAATCATATTTCAAATAATTTTTTAAATTATTGGAATCCAACATTAGCAGTTTTTGTAGAATCTGAAATATGGCCTAATTTTATTTTTAATATCAAAAAAAAAAATATACCTTTAATACTTCTAAACGGAAGAATAACA
>SHAN01000014.1 GCA_004213155.1 Candidatus Pelagibacterales bacterium | reverse complement strand
ACTTATCTTTAACAATTTCAATTTTAAGTTCAATTGATGAAGGTATGGATAAAGAAATTTTTTTAAAAACTTTAGAAAATAATATTTATTCTGAATTAGATAAAATAAATTAAGCCTTCATTGGCATAACTATAAAAATACTATCTTTATCAGACTGATCTTTAATTAAAGCTGGTGACCCTGTATCATTGAGATACATAAATATTTTTTCACCATCAATTTGTGAAGATACATCAATTAAATATCTTGAATTAAAACTAATATTAAGTTCATGGTCAAACTTGACGGATAAGACTTCTTTTCCATCTCCACTATTTGGATTATTTACAGATAAATTTAATTTATCTTTTGATAACTCAAATTTTACACCATCTTTTCTATCAGATGAAACTGAAGCTACTCTATCTACTGAGCTTAAAAAAGTTTTTAAATCTACTTCTAACTTTTTTTCATTATTTTTTGGTATTACCTGCGTATAATTTGGAAATTTACCATCAATTAACTTTGAAACTAAAATACTTTTATCAAACTCAAATTTAATTTTTGATTTTATATTATATAACTTCACATCACCCTGATAATCTTCTAGCAAAGTTGATAATTGGAAAATTGTTTTCTTTGGAATAATAATTGGTTCAAAAATTTTCTTAGAGTCCATTTTTGCTTTGCATATAGACATCCTATGACTATCAGTGGCTACAGCTGTCAAAAAATAATTACCTTCATTCTCACTTTGATGTAAATATATTCCATTTAAATAATGTCTTGTTTCATCATTAGAAACTGAAAATTTACATTTATTAATTAATTTTAATAGTAATTTAGAGTCAATAGAAAATTGATTATCAGAAAAGTTTTCGTTAATAAGTGGAAAGTCATTTGGATTTAAACAGTTAAGATTAAATTCAGATTTTTCTGAATATAATTGTAATTTATTTTCATTAACTAAATTAAAATCAATATTACTACCTGGTGTTAATTTTCTTATAATATCATAAATAATTGAGGATGAGGTTGTTGTACTTCCTTCTTCTTCAATTTTTATATTTTTTAACTCATTTATAAAAATTAAATCTAAATCCGTTGCTGTAATTTTAAGTGTTGAGTCTTTGGCTTCTATCAAAATATTAGACAATATTGGCAAAGTACTCCTTTTTTCAATTACTCCCTGACAATAATTTAGTGATTTTAAAAATTGGTCTCTATCTATACTAAATTTCATTTTGATTTTTATATAATATATCGTTTTTAAGTTTTTCTAAATTTTTACTTAAGTCACCATCTATTAGTTTTAACTTATTTATAATTTTAACAGAATGTATAACAGTTGTATGATCTCTATTTGAGAATTCTCTACCAATATCAGGTAAAGATTTTGATGTTAAATTTTTTGCTAAATACATAGCTATCTGTCTTGGTCTAACTAAATATCTAGATCTTCTAGGTGATAACATTTCATTTTTACTTATTTTATAATTGCTACAAACAATTTTTTGTATATTTTCAATTGTAATTTTATTTTCACTTATATTTAATAGATCTTTCAATATTATTTTAGCTTCGCTAAATGAAGGTGATTTTTTATATATTCTGCTAAATGAAATAATTCTATTTAATGCTCCTATAAGTTCTCTATTACTAATTCTAATTTCTGAAGCAATAAAATTAACAATACTCTCTTCTGGTTCAATTGTTTCTGTAAAGGAATTCTTTATTTCATTTAATTTAGTTTTTAATATTTTTAGTCTTAAATCTAAATTAGATTCTTGAATATCTATTACTAACCCTCCTGAAAGTCTTGATTTAATTCTTTCTTGTATTTTAGTCAATTTTGCCGGAGGTCTATCTGAAGATATTATTACTTGCGATCCTTTTTCAATTAATGCATTAAAAGTATGAAAAAACTCTTCTTGCATAACTTCTTTTCCACTTACAAATTGTATATCGTCAATAATAAATACATCTGTATTACGAAAAAAGTCTTTAAATTTAACCATTTCATTTCTTTTTAAAGATTTAACAAATTGATACATAAATCTCTCAGCAGATATAAACATGACTTTTTTATTTTTTTTTAATTCTAATCCAATTGAATTTAATAAATGTGTTTTTCCCATTCCTATCCCACTATAAAGAAATAAAGGATTATAATTTGAAATTTGATCACATACTTTTTTGCAAGCTTCAAACGCTAAACTGTTACTA
This sequence comes from Candidatus Pelagibacterales bacterium, assembly GCA_004213155.1. Classification (GTDB taxonomy): domain Bacteria; phylum Pseudomonadota; class Alphaproteobacteria; order Pelagibacterales; family Pelagibacteraceae; genus MED-G107. Next base: position 19,484 of record SHAN01000014.1, on the reverse strand, counting down.
GGCCCTACAACAAAATTTTTAAAATTTTTATTTGGATCTATTCTTGTATATGCTAATTCTGACTCTTCAATGTAACTCACATTTGAATTGATATTTTTTTCATCAATCTCTTTATCAACTTTAGACGTTAAACTTTTTTCAATCATAAAATCTATTCTAGAAATATTGTTTTTATAGATTTTGACTATTTTAATTATTTGATCTAAATAACGTGAAACAACCCAATCCCTTATAAATCTAGTTGGTGCCGACAAAACTATATAATGATCCATTTCTTCTACAAGTTTTAGTTTTTGTATCCAACTATTAAATATATCATTTCCAAGTTTAATTTTTATATCTTCAGATACTTTTTCCCAATCTATTTTGCTAGAATTATTATTATGAATTTCGATTTTAGAATTTATTTTTGGCATAATTTAATTTGTGAAATTATATTTTTCTTAATACGAATAAACATTCAAAGCAAATAATTAATTGTCTTTTGCAAAAAAAAATTTATTTAAAAAAAAAAAATTAATTAACGCCTAAGTAGAATAAAGCTTTTGATTGATTTTTTTTTTATTTTTATATTATTTTTAAAAAAATTTAATTTGGTTTACTAGATATAGTAAAATAGTAATAAAAAAATTAATATATAGTAAATATTTTAAGTTGTATTTTATTTAAGAAATTTCTATCAGCTTTTAAATTTTTTTAATCAACTAAAAATTGTTTACTTTAAAGTTGAAATTCTTTTGCTAATCCGTGAAATATTTCTTGACGCAGTTTTCTTATTTATAACACCTGTCTTAGCTATTTTCATTAGTTGGGAATTAAATTTAGGAAATAGCTTGATTGCATCATTTTTCTTTTTTTTTACTATTAATAAATTTATCTGCTTTACTAAAGCTCTATATTTACTTTTTCTAATTTTGTTAGTGACAGTTTGAATTTTAACTCTTCTAACTCTACGTATAGCTGATTTTGTATTAGGCATAATAAAAAGAGGTTATATAACGTGACTAGGAATTTTAATCAATAATTATATTAGATTATTTTTGACATTCTAAGCAATAAAATGATGCCCTATTGCTGATTATTATCTTTTTTAAAATGCCTTTGCACCCAACTTTTGGGCATTTACTATCTTGCTTACCATATACTTTAAACTTTTGTTGAAAATTTCCTGATTGACCATCAATTTTTTTAAAATCTTTTATGGAAGAACCGCCAAAAAAAATAGCTTTTTTCAAAACTTTTTTACTATTATTTATGATATCTTTAATATTTTTCATACTCAATTTAGAAATTTTTTTTAAGGGATTTATTGAACAATAAAAAAGTATTTCATTAGCATAAATATTTCCAATACCACTAACAAATTTTTGATTAAGTAAAGCAGATTTAATATTAACTTTTTTATTTTTAATAAAATTTTTTATATATAAAAAATTAAATAATGGATCAAAAGGTTCAGGCCCTAAATCGTTAAATGGTTTTAAATTTATGAAATTTTTATTTAATAATTTAAAATATCCAAATCTTCTTGGGTCATTATAAATCATTTTATAATTATTATTTAAACTTATTTCAATATGATTATGTTTTTTAGGTAATGATGATAAATGATAAAAACTTGCATTTGTATTTTTAGTATTTTTTTTAAAAATTAAATGAATTGTTCCTGACATTCCTAAATGAATTAATAATTTTTTTTCATTATTAAAATGAAATATTAAATATTTTGCTATTCTTGAAATATTTTTTATATTACATCCCGCTAAAACTTTGTTTAAATTGTTAGGGACTTTATATCGTAAATTTCTATTATTAATCTTTATTTTCTTAATTTTCGCATGTTTTATATTTTTATTTAAAGATAATTTTAAAATTTCAACTTCTGGTAATTCAGGCATATAAATATTATATAATAAATATTAAAATTATATTAATTTAAAAATATGAAATTAAATAAACAAAATAAAGGTCATTATGTTCAAAATGTTTTTGACCAAGTTTTTAATAAATATGACCTAATGAATGACATAATGTCACTTGGAACCCATAGAATTTGGAAAAAAGAATTTATTAATTGGATGGCTCCATCAAATAATAAAAAATTATTAGACATGGCCTGTGGATCAGGAGATATTACCAAATTATTTATAGACTCTACAAAAAATAGTAAAGTTGAAGCTATGGATGCTAATTCAAAAATGATTTCTATTGGTAAAAAAAAATTATATAAATATAAAAATATTAAATGGAGTGTAGGTCGTGCAGAAAAATTAAAATTTGAAAGTAATATATTTGACTTTTATACAATCAGCTTTGGATTGAGGAATGTTGCTGATATTGATAAGGCTTTAAAAGAAGCATTTAGGGTATTAAAACCAGGTGGTAGATTTATGTGTTTAGAATTTTCAAAAATTCAAAATAGTTATTTAAATAAAATATATCAAACATATTCTAAAAAAATACCTACAATTGGAAAATTTATTGTTGGAGATAGCAAGCCCTATAAATATTTAATAGATAGTATTGAAAATTTTTATAATCAAGAGGAACTTATTAACCTCTTAAAAATAAATAATTTTTACAAAACAGAATATAGAAATTTAAATGGTGGAGTTGTTGCAATACACTCTGGATGGAAAATATAAAAGTGATAAAAAAAACAATACTGTTATTTAAAATTGCAAGAAAATTAGCTAAGTCAAATATTTTAGATATTTTATCTGAAAATTATAGCCCACCTATACTAATAAAATTTTTTTTTTATGTTTTTGGATTTAAATTAAATAATAAAGATAATAATATTGACAAAAATAAAACTCCCGGACAAAGACTATGTTTATCTATTCAAGAAATGGGAACCACATTCATAAAATTGGGTCAATTTTTAGTAACAAGACCTGATATTATTGGAGACAACTTAGCTAAAGATTTAGAAACGCTCCAAGATAGATTGCCGGAGTTTAATAAGAATGAAGCTATTAATATTATTAAAAAAGAATTAGGAAGCGAGATTTATAATAATATAACAGAAATAAGTGAACCAATTGCTGCAGCCTCGATAGCTCAAGTACACTTTGCTAAAATTAATTTTGAAGGTGAAACAAAAGAAGTTGCAATTAAAATATTAAGACCAAATATAGAAAAAGTTTTTAATGAAGAAATAGATGCTCTAATGATGTTGGCTTCTATAATTGAAAGTATGATTAGTAAATCTAGAAGATTAAAATTAGTAGAAGTAGTTCATCTATTGAGAGAGATTACTAATTTAGAAATGGATTTGCGTTTTGAGGCTGCAGCAGCAAATGAATTATATGAAAATACAAAAAATGATATAGGTTTTAGTGTACCTAAAATTTATTGGAATTTTACAACAAAAAATATTTTAACATTAGATAAAATAGATGGAATATCTATAAGAGAAACAGAACAATTACAAAAAGAAGGAGAAGATGTAAAAAAATTATCTAAAAATATCATTCAACATTTTTTAAGACAAGCTATTAGAGATGGATTTTTCCATGCTGATATGCATCAAGGTAATATATTTGTAGATAAAAATGGAGATATTGCACCTGTTGATTTTGGAATTATGGGACGATTGGATAGTTTAAGTAAAAGATATCTTGCTGAAATTTTATATGGCTTTATTCAAAGAGATTATAAGAAGGTTGCCGAAGTTCATTTATTAGCTGGCTTAGTTCCAAAAAATACTTCAAATGAAGAACTTGCTCAAGCATTAAGGTCAATAGGAGAGCCAATTTTTGGCCAATCAATTAAAGATATATCTGGTAGTAAATTACTTAAACAATTATTTGAAGTTACTGAAAAATTTAATATGCAGACTCAACCTCAATTACTTTTGCTTCAAAAAACTATGGTTGTTGTTGAGGGAGTTGCAAGAAAACTTAATCCTGAAACTAATATTTGGGAAACTTCAAAGCCTATTTTAGAAAACTGGCTTAAGGATTTACAAAATCCAATAAATAAAATTTCAGATACTATTAATAATACTTCTGAAATAATTAAAAGACTTCCAGAACTACCAGAAATTATGGATAAAGCAAATCAAGCTCTAACTTTAATTGCACAAGGTAAAATAACACCAAATTCATCCTCATATTATTCATTAAAGGAAGAAGAGTTAAAAATTAAAACTTTTAAAAATAATTCTATTATTGCTTTTTTAGTCCTTGTAATATTTATACTATTAGTATTTTAATTAGAAATAATGACAGTTTTAAAAAATAAAAAAATTTTATTAGTAATTTGTGGTGGCATATCTGCTTATAAAACTCTTGAACTAATAAGACTTTTAAAAAAACAAGAAGTAGAAATTAAAACAATACTTACAAAAAATTCAAAAAAATTTATTACTCCTCTTTCTGTTGCTTCTCTTACACAAAATAAAGTTTATGATGATTTATTTGACCATAACAATGAAGCAGAAATGGACCATATTAACTTATCCAGATGGTGTGACGCAATAATTGTAGCCCCGGCAACAGCAAATACACTCTCAAAGCTGAGTTATGGAAATGCTGAAGATTTGGCATCAACTGTTATCTTAGCTTCAGATAAAAAAGTAATTTTAGCACCTGCGATGAATGTAAGAATGTGGGAACATGAGGCCACCCAACAAAATATAAAAAAACTTAAAAATTTTGGATACATATTTATAGGTCCCGAAAAAGGAGATATGGCATGTGGAGAATATGGAGAAGGAAAAATGTCGGAACCAAAACAAATAATAGATTTTTTAAACGAATTTTTTAAAAAAAATAACTATATTTATAAACATAATCTTAAAGCTATTGTAACAGCTGGACCTACAAAAGAATATATAGACCCAGTCAGATTTATTTCTAATCAATCATCAGGAAAGCAAGGTTACGAAATAGCAAAAGCTTTATCAAAAAAAGGTATTGATACAACTTTAATAACAGGCCAAACAGAATTAAATACTTCAGAAAATATAAATGTGATTAAAATTGAAACTACAAATCAAATGTTTGAAGAAACTAAAAGACAATTACCTGCAGATATTGCAATATGTACTGCTGCTGTTTCTGATTTTAAAGTTACTAATTTTAATAAAAATAAAATAAAAAAAAAAGATAAATTAAATTTAGAACTAGAGAAAAATATTGATATTCTTGAATATTTATCAAAACATAACTCCTTAAGACCTAAATTAGTTGTTGGTTTTGCTGCAGAGACAAATGATGTAATAAATAATGCAAAAACAAAAATTTTATCTAAACATTGTGATTGGATAATAGCTAATGATGTATCAAATTCTGAAATTGGATTTGGATCAGATTTAAATGAGGTTTCAATAATTTACAAAGAAGATAATAAAAATAATGAAGTAATTTCAAAAAGAAAAAAATCAGAAATTGCTAAAATTATTACCGAAAAAGTGATAAGTAATTTTAACTCTTAACCATCTATGGTTAAAATATTAATAAAAAAAATTCAAAAAAATATCCTTCTCCCAGAGTATAAAACTGATGGGTCTTCAGGCTTAGATTTATTAGCATGTGTCGAAGAACAGATACAAATAAAACCAGGAGAGAAAAAATTAATATCTACAGGGATAGCTGTAGCAATTCCCAACGAATTTGAAATTCAAATAAGACCAAGATCTGGTCTAGCTGCTAAAAATGGTATTACTGTACTTAATACACCTGGTACTATTGATGCAGATTATAGAGGAGAGATTAAAGTCATATTAATCAATTTGAGTGATAAAATATTTAAGGTTAATAAAAATGATAGAATTGCTCAAATGGTTATCTGTCCAATAATTAAAGGAACCCTCGAAGAGGTTGATGAACTTCCAGAAACAATTAGAGGTAGTGGTGGATTTGGATCTACTGGAAAATAAAAATAAAAGATGCAGTTAACCAAAAAACAGATAGAAAGATATTCGAGACAAATAATTTTAAAAGATATAGGTCCTATTGGACAAGAAAAACTCTCTAACTCTAGAGTTTTAGTTGTTGGGGCAGGTGGTTTAGGGTCACCTATCTTAATGTATTTAGCAGGTACAGGTATTGGTAATCTTGGAATAGTTGATGATGACAAAGTGCATATATCTAATCTTCATAGACAGGTATTGTTTGATACTTCTAATATTAAAAAAAGTAAATCAAAAATTGCATTCTTAAAGATCAAAAAAATTAATCCAAATATTAATGTAAATTATTTTAAAACAAAACTATTAAAAAATAATATTAATAAAATTGCTAATGATTTTGATATCTTAATAGATGGTAGTGATAATTTTAAGACAAAATTTTTACTTAATGATTATTGTATTAAAAATAAAAAAATATTAATAGTCGGAGCAATTAATAAATTTGATGGACAAATACTTACTTTTAATTTTAGAAAAAAAAATTCACCATGTTTAAGATGTTTTTATCAATCTATACCATCAGATGAGTTGTTAAATTGTGAAAGTGATGGAGTAATTGGCCCTATAGCAGGTATTATTGGAAGTATCCAAGCAAACGAAGCAATTAAGGAAATATTAAAAATCGGTAAAAGTTTATGTGGATATATTTTAATTATTAATACACTAAATTTAGATTTTAGAAAAATAAAACTTAATAAAAGAGAAAAATGTATATGCAATTAAAGATTACATTAATTTTTTTTTTTATACTATTTACTAATAATATTTTTGCTAAAGATAAAGATTATTTTATGTCATTAAAATATAATACTGTAAATGTTAGACAAGGTCCAAGCTCTGAACATCCGATTAAATTTATTTATAAAAAAAAATACTTACCAATTAAAATAATTGATAATTTTGAAAATTATAGAAAATTTATAGATTTATATGATAATTCTGGATGGATACATATTTCGCAACTTTCTTCAAAAAAAACGGCATTAAATATTAAAGAAAAAAATTTACTTCTAAAAAAACCACAAATATATTCAAAGCCTTTAGCTCAAATAGAAAAAGGTAAGTTAATTATAATAAAAAAATGTAAAGGTAATTGGTGTAAAGTTTTAATAAATAAATATGTTGGCTGGATAAGAAAAAATACTATTTGGGGAAGAACTTAATTAGTTAAATGGATTTTCTAAAACACAGGCAACTAAATGTATTCTAGCTTGTTCTCCACCATTAAAAAAATTATGATATTTGGTATTATTTGTAATAGTGACACTGCCATCAGCTGGTAAATGCTTAGCTACATTTTCTATTACCATTGAGCACCCTAAATTAGTTATAATTGGTAGATGTAATCTAGGCTCTGGATCTTTGTGCCAGCTTAAAGTAGATCTTGGCTCCTTAAGTAAAAGTCTAACTCTTCCTAATTTAAACTTTTTACATAATGTTTCATAAACTTCTTTAAAATAAGTATTTTCAAACTCTGAAACCAATTGTGTATACTTTGACTCATCTATATCTATATCTCTAGAAACTTCTTTTCCTGTTTCGTCTGCTATAGTCCAATATTTACCTCTAATATTGTTTCCTTCTATAGAGTCATTATTATTTGGTATTTGATTTATTGGTATTGCACCAAAATGAGTAACTCCAGGTGTTTTAAATTTTTTTTTCTTTAGTACACTTTCTAAATCTTTCCTTAACCTAGATATATCAAATTTAAGATCAGGTACTTTATAAAAATCTTCAAAGCTTACTTGTGTCATAAATAATTTTTTTTTATTTATATATCAAAACGATCAGAGTTCATCACTTTTTTCCAAGCAGCGACAAAATCATTCAGGAACTTATCTTTCGAATCTTCACACGCGTAAACCTCTGCAAATGCTCTTAATTGAGAATTTGAACCAAAAATAAGGTCCGCTCTCGTACCCTTCCATTTAAGTTTTCCTGTTTTTCGATCTCTTCCTTCAAATAGATCTTCTTCTTTAGAAATCTCCTTCCAAGTTATTCTCATATCTAACAAGTTTGTAAAAAAATCATTTGTAAGTCTTCCTGGTTTATTTGTAAAAACACCATAATCTGAATTATCAAAATTTGTATTTAAAACACGCATACCACCTAAGAGAACTGTCATTTCTGGCGCTGTAAGTTTCATTAAATTTGCACGGTCAATTAACATCTCTTCCGCTGATAAAGGATAATTGCCTTTTACATAATTTCTAAATCCATCTGCTTGTGGTTCTAATAAATTAAAAGAATGTATATCTGTTTCATCTTGAGATGCATCTCCTCTTCCTGGAGAAAAAGGAACTTTTAATTTTTTACCAGCAACTTTTGCTGCTTTTTCAATTCCAACACAGCCACCCAAAACAATTAAATCTGCAATAGAAACTGTTTTCTTATTAGAATTAAATCCCTTTTGAATTTTTTCTAAAGCATCAAGAACTTTTGATAGTTGCTTTGGATTATTAACTTTCCAATCTTTTTGTGGAGCTAAACGAATACGAGCTCCATTTGCTCCTCCCCTTTTATCTGATCCTCTAAAAGTTGAAGCAGAAGCCCATGCTGTAGTTACTAGCTCAGATACAGATAGACCTGATTTTATTATTTTAGATTTTAATATTTCAATATCTTTATTTTTAAGTTTATACTTACTTTTTGAAATTGGATCTTGCCAAATTAATTTTTCTTTTGGAACATCTTTTCCAAGATAACAAGCACGTGGTCCCATGTCACGATGAGTAAGTTTAAACCAAGCTCTAGCAAAAGCATCTGCAAACTCATCTGGGTTTTCATGAAAATTTTTAGAAATTGGCCCATAGCTAGGGTCCATTTTTAAAGATAAATCAGTTGTCTGCATCATAGGAAGGTTTTTCTTAGCTTTTTCGTGAGCATCAGGCGTCATTTCTATGTCATGTCCATTCTGTCTTGGTTTCCATTGATGTGCGCCGGCAGGACTTTTTGTCAATTCCCATTCATATCCAAATAAATTATCAAAGTAACCCATGTCCCATAAAATAGGATTAGTAGTCCATGCACCTTCTATCCCACTACTTATTGTATCAACACCTAAACCACTTTTATAATTACTATTCCAACCTGTTGCTTGATCTTGAATTTTTGATCCTTCAGGCTCTGGTCCTTTGTGAGACTCTGGCGCAGCACCATGTGATTTTCCAAAAGTATGACCACCAGCTACGAGTGCAACCGTCTCATAATCATTCATAGCCATACGACCAAAAGTTTCTCTAATGTCATGTGCAGCTAAAAGAGGGTCTGGGTTTGCATCAGGTCCTTGTGGATTTACATAAATTAAACCCATATGAGATGCTCCAAGTGGCTGTTCTAAATCTCTTTTGCCACTATAACGATTAACACCTAACCATTCCTTTTCTGAGCCCCAATAAATATCTTCTTCTGGCTCCCAAATATCTTCTCTTCCTCCTCCAAAACCAAAAGTTTTAAATCCCATTGTCTCTAAGGCAACATTTCCAACTAAAATAAACAGATCCGCCCATGAAATTTTTTTTCCATATTTTTTTTTAATAGGCCACAATAATAATCTTGCTTTATCCAAATTCACATTATCTGGCCAACTGTTTAGTGGAGCAAAACGTTGATTACCTGTACCAGCACCACCACGTCCATCACCAGTTCTATATGTTCCAGCAGCATGCCATGCTAGTCTTATAAATAAAGGGCCATAATGACCATAATCGGCTGGCCACCAGTCTTGAGAGTCAGTCATCAACTTAGCTAAATCTTTTTTTAATGCGTTTAAATTTAATTTCTTGAATTCTTTAGAATAATTAAATTTTTTATCCATTGGGTCTACTAAAGAAGAATGTTGAGATAGAATTTTAAGATTTAAACTATTTGGCCACCAATCTCTATTAGATGTACCTCTGCCAGTTGGATGTTTAGGAGGCGTTCCTGCTCCTGTAAATGGACATTTGCTTTTTTCAGCACTCATATTATTTTCTCCTTTAATAAAATACTTAAAGAATATTTTATAATGATTCTAAAGTTGAAGTCAAGTAGTTTAGAATAGTTATAAACTACTGAGAATCGTTCTCAACGTTTATAATAACATCAATACCTTTTATTGATTTTCCTCTTGGAGCCTTAGGAGTATTTTTTAATTCAATTTGATTGAAATCAATATCAATGAGTTCTTTAGCATTTGAGTCAAAGAAATGATGGTGATGATTAGTATTTGTGTCAAAATAACTTTTATCACCAGGAATTGAAATTTCTTTCAAATAACCTTTTTTTTTAAATGCATGCACTGTATTGTAAACTGTTGCTAAAGATATTTTTTCTCTTAATTCTTCTTCAATAATTTTTGCTAGATCATTTACTGTAAAATGAAATGTTTTATCACTACTAAATAAAACCTCACAAATTTTAAGTCTTTGTTTTGTGGGTCTTATGCCTGAATTTCTTAGTTTTTTTACAAAATTTTCTAACTCTTTCATTTATTCTTTATAATAGTTCTAAACTATTTCTATATTATAATTGTAATAAATCAAGTATTAAGGATTACAAATTTTATGAAAAAAAACTCATTCACATACGAAGAATTAATAAATTGTGGAAATGGTAAGCTTTTTGGGCCAGGAAATGCAAAATTACCCCTTCCTCCTATGCTTATGTTTGATAGAATAACAGAAATTAAAGAAAATGAAGGAGCTTTTAAAAAAGGGTCAATCAAAGCTGAACTAGATATAAAAGATAGTCTCTGGTTTTTTGATTGTCATTTCAGAGATGATCCTGTGATGCCAGGATGTCTAGGATTAGATGCTATGTGGCAGCTAGTAGGGTTCTATCTTGGTTGGCTTGGTAATCCAGGAAAAGGAAGGGCTCTAGGAGTTGGTACAGTAAAATTTACAGGTGAAGTTTTGAAAAATATAAAAAAGGTAACTTATATTATTGATATGAAAAAAATTATGTCTCCAGGAGGAACTACTGTTGGTCTTGCAAATGGCATTGTGTTAGCAGATAACAAAAAAATATATACAGCTGAAAGTTTAAAAGTAGGACTATTTAAATAATGAGAAGAGTAGTAATTACAGGTATAGGTATTGTTTCTTGTTTAGGAAATAATCAAGAAGAAGTTTATCAATCTCTTTTAAATTCAAAATCAGGAATATCTTTTTGTGAAGACTATAAAGAACATAATTTAAAAAGTCATATTCATGGAAAACCAAGTATTAAACTAGAAGATCATGTTGATAGAAAGACAATAAGATTTATGGGATCTGGCTCTGCATATAACTATGTAGCCATGAAAGAAGCAATAAAAGATTCTAGCTTAGAAGAAAAAGAGATAAGTAATTTTAAAACTGGAATAGTAATGGGCTCTGGAGGTCCATCAATTGAAAATGTAATTTTAGCTGCTGATAAAACAAGAGCTAAAACTCCAAAATTAATGGGTCCTTTTATTGTTCCTAGAACAATGGCTAGTACTGCATCTGCAACACTTGCGGTACCTTTTAAAATTAAAGGTGTTAATTATACAATGAGTTCAGCATGTGCAACTAGTGGACATTGTATTGGAAATTCAATGGAATTAATACAAATGGGAAAACAAGATATTATGTTTGCAGGAGGTAGTGAAGAAATACATTGGGCAATGACAGCAATGTTTGATGCGATGACTGCATTGTCTTCTAAATATAATGATACTCCTGAAAAAGCCTCTAGAGCTTATGATAAAACAAGAGATGGATTTGTTATTGCCGGTGGTGGAGGTGTTTTAGTACTTGAAGAATATGAACATGCAAAGGCAAGAGGTGCAAAAATTTATGCTGAATTAACAGGTTATGGAGCTACTTCTGATGGATATGATATGGTTGCGCCTTCGGGTGAAGGTGCTATCAGATGCATGAAGATGGCATTAAGCACTGCAAGAAATAAAATGGATTATATAAATACACACGGAACATCAACTCCAGTCGGTGATATAACAGAATTGAAAGCAGTTGGAGAAACCTTTGGAACTGATATACCTAAAATAAGTTCTACTAAATCTTTATCTGGTCATCCATTAGGTGCTGCATCAGTTCACGAAGCTATCTATAGTTTAATTATGATGAAAAATAATTTTATAGCAGGTTCTGCAAATGTAAATGATATGGATGATGAGGCTAAAAAATTTCCAATAATAACTGAAACTAAGAAAGACATTACTTTAAATTCTGTAATGTCTAACAGTTTTGGTTTTGGTGGAACAAATGCAACTTTGATTTTTGAAAAGGTTTAAATGAGTTTAATGAAAGGTAAAAAAGGATTAATAATGGGTGTTGCCAATGAAAGATCTATTGCTTGGGGTATTTCACAAAAACTTGCTGAAGCTGGTGCTGAGTTAGCATTTACATATCTTGGTGATGCTCTAAAAAAAAGAGTTATTCCACTAGCTGAAAAATTAAATTCAAAAGTTACTTTTAGTTGTGATGTCGAAAAAAAAGAAGAAATAATAAAGCTCTTTGAGGATATTAAATCGAAATGGGGGCAAATTGATTTTATAGTACACGCGGTTGCTTTTTCAGATAAATCAGAATTATCAGGTGAATATTTAAATACAACTAGAGAAAACTTTTTAAGAAGCATGTTAATTTCATGCTTCTCATTTACAGAAGTTGCTAAAGAGGCTTCTAAAATAATGAGAGAAGGTGGCAGTATGTTAACCTTAACTTATGAATCTACTAAAGCAATACCAAATTATAATGTCATGGGTGTTTGTAAATCTGCACTTGAAGCTAGTGTTAAATATCTAGCAAGAGATCTAGGAGCAAAAGGAATTAGAGTAAATGCAATAAGCGCTGGACCTATTAAAACTTTGGCAGCTTCTGCTATTGGAGACGCAAAATTTCTTTATAAATGGAATGAGGACCACTCTTTTTTAAAAAGAAATATCGATATCTATGACGTCGGAAACTCAGCCCTATACCTTATAAGTGAACTTGGGGGTGGAGTTACTGGTGAAATTCACTATGTGGATGCTGGATATAATAAGGTTGGAATGCCAGATCCTAAAAATATTAAATAAACAATAGATACTTTAAAAAATAATATAATTATTATTTTTATATAAATTTAATGATAATCAGATATGCCAATTTTGCATATTTCTAAAAATAATTACTAAAGTATACTTAGTAATAATTAAATGAATAAAAATATCATAAAAAATTTTAACCCTAGAATAAAAGCAAGAATTAGAAAAAATAAACAAATTATAAAAAAAGAAATTAATAATTTTTTTGGTTGGGTAAAAGGAGCAGAGTTAGTTGAACTTAAATCCTGTAACGTAAATGAAGACCCTGTAAGGCCAGAACTTAATAATGAGTTTCGTACAAGTTTTGGACGTAAAATTTTTGCAGTTAAATATAAAAAAGAAATATGTTCAATTATGTGTTTTGGCTTTACTGATGAAATTCCAAAAACAGTTAAAGAGTTAGATTTGATGACAAAAGATGCATATTTAAAAAGTTTATTAAGAGATCAAAAAATTGGTCAAATTGCTATTGCCTATACAGTTTGGTCAAAAAAAAAAGGAGGTGGTAAATTAATAGTAAATGAAGTATTTAAAATGATTAAAAAATCAAACCATCTGAATAGACTTGTTACCTTGTCTCCACTCACTGAAATGGCTAGAAAATTTCATTTACATAATGGAGCTACGGAACTTCAAGTTAATGAAGAAACCCAAAATTTTGAATATAAAATTTAAATACAAATATTTATAAAATAAATAGTAAATATTTTTTTATATTATGCTGATGCTTGCTTAATAGATAATTTTACTTTCCCTCTATCAAAACCAATAACTTTAACAGTAACTTCATCACCTTCTTTTACAACGTCAGTAACTTTTTCAACTCTTTTAGGAGCAAGTTCTGAAATATGAACAAGACCATCTTGCTTACCTAAAAAATTTACAAATGCTCCAAATTCCATAATCTTCATTACTTTGCCCTTATAAATTTTATTCATTTCAGGCTTCGCAATTATGTCTTTGATCATATTCATAGCTTTAGATCGAGATTCCTCATCTGGAGCGGCCACTGTTACTTCTCCTGTATCTTTAACATCTACTTTAGCACCTGATAACTCAACAATTTCTCTAATTGTTGCTCCACCTTTTCCAATAACTGCAGCAATATCTTTTTTATCAACCATAACTGTTTCAATTTTGGGAGTATATTTAGAAACATTTTCTCTTGAACCTGTTAAAGCTTTTGCCATTTCGCCCAAAATATGAATTCTTCCATCTTTAGCCTGTGATAATGCCTGATCCATAATCTCAAAAGTTATTCCTGTAATTTTTATATCCATTTGTAAAGAAGTTATACCGTCTGCTGTTCCAGCAACTTTAAAATCCATATCTCCTAAATGATCTTCATCACCTAAAATATCTGAAAGAACTGAAAAATTATCTCCCTCTTTAATTAATCCCATTGCAATACCTGCAACAGGAGCTTTAAGGGGTACTCCAGCATCCATTAATGCTAAAGAACCACCACATACGGTTGCCATTGATGATGAGCCATTTGATTCTGTAATCTCTGATACTACCCTATATGTGTAGGGAAATTTTTCTTGCTCAGGTAATGATGAATTAAGTGCTCTCCAAGCTAGTTTTCCATGACCAATTTCTCTTCTACCTGTTCCAATTCTTCCAGTTTCTCCAACTGAAAAAGGAGGAAAATTGTAATGAAGCATAAATCTATTTCTTTTTAATCCATCAAGACTCTCTACTCTTTGTTCATCTTCAGAGGTTCCTAATGTTAAAGTAACTAATGCTTGTGTCTCACCTCTTGTAAATAAAGCAGAACCATGAGTTCTTGGCAAAACACCAACTTGACAATCAATTTGTCTTACATCAGTTAAAGAACGACCATCTATCCTAGATTTATTTTTCAAGATATCTGTTCTTACAATTTTTTTTTCAACTTTTTTAAGCATCATGGAAACATCTAAATCTGAATAAGCTTCATCACTTTCAAACATTTCCTTACATTTTGAGGTAACTTCACCAATTAAAGTTGATCTTTTTTGTTTATCTTTAATTGCAAAAGCTGATTTTAAATCATCATTAAAAGTATCTGAGATTTTTTTTTCTAAATCTGATAGATCTTTTTTTTCTACAGTCCACTGTTCTTTTCCACAATCTTTGGCTAGTGCTTCTATTGCTTTAATGACTGGAACAAACTTTTCATGACCAAATTTAACTGCATCTAACATTACTTTTTCAGACAAACCAGAAGCCTCAGACTCTACCATTAAAACTGCATCTTTTGTTCCAGCAACAACTAGATCTAAATTAGATTTTTCAATTTCTTCTTTAGAGGGGTTTAATATAAATTTTTTATCTATATATCCAACTCTTGAAGCACCAACAGGGCCTTGAAAAGGCATTCCTGATATGGCTAAAGCTGCTGAACAAGCAATTATAGAGAGTATATCAGGTTCATTAACACCATCATAAGAAAGTACAGTTGGTAGCACCTGGACTTCATTTCTAAATTCCTCTGGGAATAAAGGCCTGATTGGTCTGTCTATTAATCTTGAAATTAAAGTTTCTGCTTCAGTTGGTCTTGCTTCTCTTTTAAAATATCCTCCTGGAATTTTACCTGCAGCATAATATTTTTCTTGATAACTTACTTGTAATGGAAAATAATCTATATCAGGGTTAACTTTTTTAGCTCCAACAGCTGTAGCAATTACTACAGTTTCTCCACAAGTAGCAATAACTGCGCCATCTGCTTGTCTTGCAATTTTTCCTGTTTCTAATATTATTTTCTTACCATCAACTTCTACTTCTTGTTTGCTTATTTTAAACATTTATTTCCTTAAATTTAGTTTACTTATTACGTTTTTATAAGATTCTGGATTATTTTTTTTTAAATATTCAAGTAATCTTTTTCTTCTATTTACAGCTTTTACTAATCCAACTGAAGAATGTTTATCTTTTTTAAACTTTTTAAAATGTTCTGAAAGATATGTAATTTTATCAGTTAAAATACCAATTTGCACCTCTGAAGAACCTGTATCTTTTTGATGAAGTGCTAAACTTTTTATTGCCTCTTTTTTTTGTTTATCCATATTATTATCCGTTAGTTTGTTTAATTAATTTTTCAATTTTTTCAGCATACTCAAAAGACTGATCCTCTATAAATGAAATTCTTGGTAAGTATTTCATTTCTATTTTTTTTGAAAGAGCTTTTCTGACTATGTATGAAAATTCTTTAAGTAAATCTATTGTTTTCTTTGTTTCTTTGCCAGCCAAAGGTAAAACAAATGCTTTTGCTACTTTTAAATCAGGTGTCATTCTTACTTCAGTTACCGTAATTAAATTAGTTTCAAGGTTAGGGATTTTAGCCTCACCTCTAATAAAAATTAGACTTAATGCCTGTTTTACCATCTCACCTACTCTCAACTGTCTTTGTGAAATTTGATTAACATCATAACTCTTCATTATTAAACTCTTCTTTCTGTTGTTACAGAATTATAAACTTCTATAATATCTTTTGTTTTAAAATCACTAAAATCTTTTAAAGTAATACCACATTCTAGTCCTTCGCTAACCTTTTTAGTTTGATTTTTTTCTCTAAAAATACTTAATATTTTACCATTATAAACAATACTTCCATCTCTGATTAACCTTGCATTACTATCTTGATTAATTTCACCATTAATCACTTTTGATCCTGCAACTTTTCCCACCTTTGAAACTTTAAATATTTCTAAAATTTCTGCAGAACCAATTATAGTTTCTTCAACGTCCGGATTTAAAAGACCAGACATTCTGCCTTTTATAAAATCAATTACTTGATAAATAATATTAAAACTTTCTATCTTTAATTTATGTTGTTCTGCAAGTTTTTTTGCTTCTTTACTTGGTTTAATATTAAAAGCTATTAATATAGCATCTGAAGCTCTTGCCAAAGACACATCAGTTTCTGTGATCATTCCAACTTCTGAATGTATAATTTTTGCTTTTACTTCCTCATGTTTTATATTTAATATTGCATTTTTAATGGCTTCACTTGATCCATGAACATCTGATTTGACTATTATATTTAATTCCTTTGTAGTTTGATCTTGAAATGCAGATTCCTGTGTTGCAAATGTAAGTGGATTTAAGTTTTGTTTAGAATTATCATTTCTAAAATCATTGATTTCTTTTGCTTTTTTTTCATTTTCAACAACTATAAAATCATCACCTGCCTTAGCTACTTTATTCATTCCAAGTAATTCAATTGGGGTTGCAGGATTTGCTTTTTCAACATTTTCTCCTTTATCGTTTATTAATGCTCTCGCTTTGCCCCAATTTTTTCCACTAACAAAAAAATCTCCTTTTTTTAATGATCCTGAAGTAATTATAACTGTAGCTATTGGACCTCTACCTGTTTCTATTTTTGACTCTAAAACAATACCGCTTGCTTGAATTTCTTCCTCTGCTTTTAAGTCTAATAATTCTGCTTGAAGTAAAATATTTTCTTTTAGTTTGTCTAAATTTTTTTTTGTTACAGCTGATATTTCTACAAACAATGTATCTCCACTTAATTCTTCTGCAATTAATTCATATTCTAATAATTGATTTTTTATTTTTTGAGGATCTGCTTCTGGTAAATCACATTTATTTATTGCAACTACTATTGGAACTTTTGCTGCCTTTGCGTGTTTAATTGACTCAATAGTTTGTGGTTTAACACCATCATCTGCGGCTACTACTAAAACTACAATATCAGTAAGTTTTGATCCTCTTGCTCTCATTTCAGTAAATGCAGCATGTCCTGGTGTATCAATAAATGTTATTTTTTCATTATTTATATTTACTTGATATGCTCCAATGTGTTGTGTTATTCCGCCAAATTCTCCAGATACAACATCTGCACTTCTTAAAGCATCTAATAAAGAAGTTTTTCCATGATCTACATGACCCATTACAGTAACTATTGGTGGTCTTTTTTTTAAATTTTTATGATCAGATGAAGAAACTTTATTAACTTCTATATCTATTTCTTTCTCTCTTACTGCTATATGTCCAAACTCTTTTACTAAATATTCTGCAGTGTCAGCATCAATCGTATGGTTAATTGTTGCTGTTACACCCATTCCAAATAAGTGTTTAATTAAATTACTTGACTGTTCTGCCATTCTATTTGCCAGTTCTCTAATAGTAATTACTTCAGGGATATTTACGTTTCTTTGAATTGGTTTTAAGCTTATTTCTTTTTTTTCATTATTTGTTAGCCTATTCTCTTTTTGTTTTGCACGTTTTATAGATGCCATGCTTCTAGCTTTAAATTCTGATTCGTCTTCATTTAAAGCCCTAGATAACGTTAATTTATATTCTCTTTTTTTACCTGGAACCTTATTTTTAAAGTCTTTATCATTTGGTGCTTCTCCTTTAAGTCTGCGTGTTGCTCTTTGTTCGGCTAGCTTTCTTTTTTCAAAATCATTAGAAGGTGAAAAAGGTCTTGGTTTAGAAGTATTTATACTTGGATGACTTTTGGATCTATCTTGAAACTGTACTGATTTTGATCTACCAAATTTAGTATTTTTTTTCTCTACTATTACAGAATTTTTATTATGTGTCTTAGCAATTTCAATTTTTTCTTTAGGTTTTTTGATTGAACCTGATATTGACAATGTAAGTTTTTTTCGTTTATCTTTATTTTCCATTTATTAATTCTTATAAACAATTTCCCTAGCTGACATAATTAATTCATCCGCTTCTGTTTTATTTAGGGCAAATTCTTCTAGGTATCCCTTAATTTTCACTCTTTCACCCTTAAACATATCATATGCACCTGTTAATTCATCTGAAGATAAATCTGCAAAATCTTGTAAAGTTAATATTTTTTTTTCACCTAATGTAACTAGCATACCTGGAGTTAATCCTTTCAAATCAACTAATTCTTTTTTAACTCCCAATTCAGATATTTTATTTGAAATCTCTTTAGCATCTTTTATTAAAAATTCTTTTGACCTTTCGATTAGTGCTTCTGCAGTTTTTTCATCAATACCCTCAATTTTACAAACATTTTCAATTGAGGAATTGCTAATTTCTTCAATTGATGAGAAGCCCTCTGCAACAAGTAGCTGACCTAAAGTTTCATCTAATTCTAAATTTTTAACGAAATTTTCAGTTTTTTCCTTAAATTCAACTTGTCTACGATCTGACTCTTCTTGTTCTGTCATAATATTAATTTCATAGTCCATCAACTTGGATGCTAGTCTTACATTTTGTCCTCTACGACCAATTGCTTTACTTAAATTATCTTCTGATAATATTAAATCTAACTTTTTATAACTACTATCTACTATTACTCTTTGAACTTCAGCAGGAGATATAGCATTTACAACTAAAACTGCAGGATCTTCTGACCAACTTACTATATCAATTTTTTCTCCCTGTAATTCATTAACAACTGCTTGAACTCTACTTCCTCTCATACCAACACAGGCTCCAACTGGATCTAATGTTGTATCTTTTGCATTTACGCTTATTTTGGCTCTGCTTCCAGGATCTCTTGAGGATGATTTAATTTCTATC
>SHAN01000013.1 GCA_004213155.1 Candidatus Pelagibacterales bacterium | reverse complement strand
CTGACCTTGGAATTGTAATGCAAACTGATACAACATATGCCGAAGAATTATTAGGTTTTAAATTTAAACCTGCAAAAGGTTGTATATCTGAAAATGCTAAATCAGTTGTAAGACTTGGTTTAGTTTAAATTTATAACCATATAATACGGCTGTTTTAATTATTAGCTCAAGCTTTGACAGAATGATTTTATTCTTTCCATGGCTTTTTTTAAATTTTTCATTGAGGTTGCATAAGAAATTCTAAAATAACCGTCTAATCCAAAAGCCGAACCTTGCACTACAGCTACATTTGCTTTTTCAAGTAATTTTTTAACAAAATCTGTATCTGTTTTTAATTTAGTTTTTTTATTCAAAAGACCTTTGCAACTTGGAAATACATAAAATGCTCCATTAGGTGTTAGGCAGTTAATTCCTTTAATTTTATTTAAGCTCTCTACTACAAAATTTCTTCTTTTTTTAAACTCTTTTGATCTTATTTTTATAAAATTCTGATTTCCATTTAAAGCCTCTACCGCGGCTGCTTGACTTATAGAAGAGGGGTTTGATGTTGATTGAGATTGAACTTTACGAATAGCTTTAATAATTTCTTTTGGTCCTCCGGCATAACCTATTCTCCATCCTGTCATAGCATAAGATTTACTTACACCATTCATAGTAAGAGTTCTATTTTTTAAACTGGATATTTGAGCTATAGTAAAAAACTTTGCTTTTTCATATGTGATATGCTCATAGATATCATCACTTAAAATTTGAATTTTTTTGTGTTTAATTAATACTTGAGATAATTTTTTTATCTCAACTTTAGTATAACTTGCTCCTGTAGGGTTTGAGGGAGAATTTAATATTAACCACTTTGTATTTTTAGAAATAGCTTTTCTCAATTTTTTTGGTGTTAGTTTAAAGTTATCAATCTCATCGCATTTAACAATTTTTGGTTTGCCCCCAGCTAGTAAAACCATATCAGGATAAGAAACCCAAAAAGGTGCTGGAATAATTACCTCGTCTCCTCTGTTTAAGGTTGCCATAAATGCATTATAAAGAACTTGTTTGCCACCAGTTCCTACTGTAATTTCATCATTTGAGTACTTTAAGTTATTTTCTTTTTTAAATTTTTTAATTATTGCTTTTTTTAAAGCAGGAGTTCCATCAACTGCTGTATATTTAGTATCACCATATCTAATAGCTTTTATAGCTGCATTTTTGATATTAATTGGTGTATCAAAATCTGGTTCTCCTGCACCAAGGCCAATTACATCTTTGCCAGCAGCCCTTAATTCCCTCGCTTTTTGCGTAACTGCAATCGTAGGTGATGGTTTTATTTTTTTTAAATTATTGGATACTATGCTCATTGATTTATATTAATAATTAAATATTTAATATCAGATATGGGAAATACTTACCAAGATAAAATTACTGAAATTCAAAGCAATAACTCTTTTTTAAAAAATAAACTTGAAGGTGGAAAAAAGTTTAAATTAATTAGTGATTTTAAGCCTGCGGGAGACCAGCCTCAGGCAATAAAACAATTGATAAAAAAAGCAAAAAATGGAGATAATAATCAAGTTCTCCTTGGTGTAACGGGGTCAGGCAAAACCTTCACTATGGCAAAAATAATTGAAGAAACAAATAGGCCTGCACTGATTCTAGCACCTAATAAAACACTAGCAGCTCAGCTTTATGGAGAAATGAAAACATTTTTTCCAGACAATGCCGTTGAATATTTTGTATCTTATTATGATTACTATACTCCAGAAGCTTATGTTCCTAGATCAGATACTTATATTGAAAAAGAAGCCTCTATTAACGAACAAATTGACAGAATGAGACATTCGGCGACTAGATCATTATTAGAAAGAGATGATGTAGTTATTGTAGCCAGCGTATCTTGTATTTATGGACTTGGTTCTGTCGAAGCTTATAGTAAAATGACGATAACACTTAAAAAAAATTCTGAATATAATAGACAAGAACTAATTAAATCTTTTGTTAACCTTCAATATAAAAGAAATGACCAAAACTTCTATAGAGGAACTTTTAGAGTTAGAGGAGAAAGTCTAGAATTGTTTCCCTCTCACTTAGAAGACAAGGCTTGGAGATTAATAATGTTTGGAGATAAATTAGAAAATATTGAAGAATTTGATCCTTTAACTGGTGACAAAAGTAATGATTTAAATTTCATAAAAATTTATGCAAACAGTCACTATATAACTCCAAAACCAACTATCGAACAAGCAGTAATAAAAATTAAAAAAGAATTAGAAACAACTTTAATTAAACATAGGAATGAAAATAAACTTCTAGAAGCTCAAAGACTAGAGGAAAGAACTAAATTTGATTTAGAAATGATTGAAGCTACTGGGACTTGTGCTGGAATTGAAAATTACTCTAGGTTTTTATCAGGAAGAAAAGCTGGTGAACCTCCTCCAACTTTATTTGAATATTTTCCTGATAATACTTTAATATTTGTAGATGAAAGTCATGTTACGGTACCTCAGTTAAATGGAATGTTCAAAGGTGATAGATCAAGAAAAAGTACTTTAGCAGAATATGGTTTTAGACTTCCTTCTTGTATGGATAATAGACCATTAAAATTTGAAGAATGGGATATGATGAGAACTCAAACAATTTTTGTATCTGCTACACCTGGACCTTGGGAATTAAAACAAACAAATGGAGAATATGTAGATCAAATAATCAGACCAACTGGTCTTATAGATCCTGAAGTTCTTATTAGACCTGCAAATAATCAAGTCGACGACCTTATGCATGAATGTAAAAAAGTTGTGAAAAAAAACTTCAGAATTTTAGTAACAACTTTAACAAAAAAAATGGCTGAAGATCTTACTGAATACTTACATGAAAATGGAATAAAGGTTAGATATCTTCATTCTGATATAGATACATTAGAAAGAATTGAAATTATGCGTGATTTAAGGATGGGTGTATTTGATGTGCTCGTAGGTATCAATTTATTAAGAGAAGGTCTGGATATTCCTGAATGCGCTTTGGTTGCAATACTTGATGCAGACAAGGAAGGATTTTTAAGATCTTCTACATCTCTTATACAAACTATAGGAAGGGCAGCAAGAAATGTAGAAGGAAAAGTAATTCTTTATGCAGATAAAAAAACAAAAAGTATAGAAAAAGCAATAGAGGAGACTAATAGAAGAAGAAATATTCAGATAAAATTTAATAAAAAAAATAATATTAGCCCTAAAACAATTCAAAAAAAAATAAATGATGTTTTAGAATCAGTTTATGAAAAAGATTACTTAAATGTAGGAGAGCAATCAAATATTGGTGGCAATCTTAAAAAACACCTAAAATTACTTAATAAAAAAATGAAAGATTCAGCTACAAACCTAGAATTTGAAGAAGCTGCAAAAATTAGAGATGAAATTAGAAAATTGCAAAGTAATGAGCTAGAGATAAATTTAAATCCTGGAATAAAACAATATAATCAATCTAATAAAATTTACCCAAAAGGAAGATCTAAAATGGGTATGCCAGGTACAAAAGTTAGAAAATATAATAAATATTAAAACTATGGTATATTAGTAATTATAATTTATAAAGATTTCGCAAATGCAACTTAAAAAAAATAAGAGAACAAAAAGATTAGTCAAAGCAATAAAACTTAATCTAAAAAGAAGAACAATTATTGTAGATGATAAATTACAATATTTTAAAAAAAAACCAATTCCTAGCTGGATAGAACTTAGTATAATAGATGTTTGTAATAGAACATGTAGTTTTTGTCCTAAATCTGATCCAAGTATTGCTCCTGATACCTATCAAAGAATGAGTCTAACATTAATTGATAAACTTTGTAGAGATCTAAAAAGAATGAAATATAAAGGATCTGTAACTTTATGTGGATATGGAGAACCTATGTTGCATAAAGAAGTTTTTGAAGTATGTAAAAGATTAGCAAAAGTATCTTTTGTTGAAGTGGTAACAAATGGAGATACCTTAAATGAAAAAAAAATAAACAAACTTTATTCATCAAATGTAAATAAACTTTTAATAAGTATGTACGATGGACCTCATCAAAAAGAACAATTTAAAGAAATGACTAAAAAATCTGGAGTTCCAGATGATTTTGTTATCTTAAGAGACAGATGGTATGATGAAAAAAAAGACTATGGTCTTAAACTTACAAATAGAACTGGAACAATTAACATTGGTATTCAAGAAAGTATAAAAACTTATAGTCATTGCTTTTATCCTTCTTACCAATTTTTAATTGATTGGAATGGTGATATATTCCTGTGCCCACAAGATTGGCAAAGAAGAATAACGATGGGAAATATGATGCAAGAAAAGATCTTTGAAATTTGGACTGGAAAAATAATTGAAAAATATAGAAAGAAACTTTTAGAAGGAAAAAGATGTTATAGTCCTTGTACACTTTGTAATGCTGAAGGAACTGTTTTGGGACAAAATCACGCAAATGCCTGGAAAAAAATATATAAAATAACTTAAAAATATTTTTTTTATTATATATAAAAATGAATCAAATGAAAAAAATAATTATCACAGGTGCGGCTACTAGAATTGGTGCTTCAATAGCTAAAAAACTATCTGGTCCAAGAGTCGAAATGGTTATTCATTTCAATAAGTCAAAAAAAAAAGCTGAAGATTTAAAGAAAAAATTAGAACAAAATTTAACAAAAGTATATTTGGTTAAGGCTGATCTAAGTAAAGAAACTGATTTAAATAAAATGGTAAAATTTTGTAAAAACAAACTTAAATATTTTGATTGTTTAATTAATAATGCTTCACTATTTGAAAATGATAAACTTGAAAATTTTACAACTGATAGTTGGGGCAAACATTTAAGAACAAATTTAAGAACCCCTGCTCTATTGTCAAAAGAGTTTTCAAAAAATACAAGAGGTAAAAATAATAATATTATAAATATAATAGATCAAAGAGTTTTCAAATTAACTCCTTATTTTTTTTCATATACAATTAGTAAAACTGGGTTGTATACTCTTACAAAAACAAGCGCTATGACTTTAGCTCCAAATATTAGGGTTAATGGAATAGCACCTGGTCCCACTATTAAAAATAAACGGCAAAGTAATTTTCATTTCAAAAAGCAGTACCTTTCAACACCTTTAAAAAAACAGGTCGATGTAGAAGAAATATGTTCTGCTGTTGACTTTTTTATTGAAAACAGATCAATTACGGGACAAGTTTTAGCTATTGATAGTGGACAAAGCCTTAATTGGCAAACACCAGATGTAATAGGGAAAGAATGAAGAAAAATAATTTTAAAATTATAAAAATTGATAAAAATAAAAGCTTATTTAATTATGAGAAAAAAATTCTTATAAAAGATCTTACTTTAGATTTAAAGCTTGGTTATTATGACTTTGAAAAAAATAAAGAACAAAAAGTTAAATTTAGTCTAGAAATTGATTATCAAGATAAAAAACCTACAAACGACAAAGATATTAAATCAATTGTAAATTATGGTAAAATAGTAAAACTAATAACAAAATTAGTTAAAAAACAGCATTATAATTTTTTAGAAACTTTAGCTGAAGATGTTTTTGATGAATTATTTAAAGATAAAAGAATAGGTAAAATAACACTTCAAATAGAAAAATTAGAAATTTTGAAACAATGTTCATCAGTTGGTATTCAAATTTCTAAAAAAAGAAGTCATGAAAAGTTCTGATTTAGGAAAAGAAGTAATTAAAAAAGAACTTCCTTTAATTCCCAAAAGTCCAGGTGTTTACAGAATGCTTAATTATAAAAGTGAAACTTTATATGTTGGAAAAGCAAAAAACCTACCTAATAGACTTAAAAGTTATATTTCAGAAAAAAATCATATAATTAGAACTGAAAGAATGTTGTCTCAAACTTTTAAACTTGAAATAACAACAACTGCTAATGAAAGCGAAGCTTTACTTTTGGAAGCTAACTTAATTAAAAAACTTAAACCTAAATTTAATATATTATTAAAAGATGATAAATCTTTCCCGTTTATACTTATAAAAAATAAAGATCAATGGCCTCAAGTTGTAAAGCATAGAGGTAAAAAAAATAAAGATGGCTTTTATTTTGGCCCATTTGCTTCGGCCACATCTGCAAATTGGACTATTAAAATGTTACAAAAAATTTTTTTACTTAGAGTATGTGATGATCTTACTTTTAAAAATAGAAAACGACCATGTATTTTATATCAAATAAAAAGATGTGCTGCACCCTGTGTAAATTATATTGAAAAAAATGAATATAAAAAGTTAGTTGATGATTCAATAAATTTTATTTCTGGAAAATCCAGAAATATTCAAAAAAACTTATCTAGTGAAATGGAAAAAGCAAGTAAAGAACTAGACTTTGAAAAAGCTTCAATTTTTAGAGATAGAATAAAAGCTTTAAATAATATTTTAACATCTCAAAGAATAAATGAAAGTAATCTAATAGAAGCAGATGTTATTGCAGCCTATAAAGAATCTGGAAAAACATGTATTCAAGTTTTTTTCTTTAGATCTAAACAAAACTGGGGTAATCAAGCTTTTTTCCCAAAACATGACCCAGATCAAAATATTAATGAAATTCTCCCTTCATTTATAATGCAGTTTTATGAAAATAAAAATATCCCAAAACTAATAATATTAAATTCAGACATAAAAGACCAAAAGTTAATTCAAAAAACTCTTGAAACAAAAGAAGGTAGAACTGTTGCTATACAAATTTCAAAAAAAGGAAATAAAGGTAAAATAGTTAAACTAGCTGAAAGAAATGCAAAAGAATCACTTATTAGAAAAATATATGAAACAGATAATAATAAAAATTTATTTGAAAATATGTGTAATAAATTTTCATTTAAAACAGATATTAATTTAATAGAAGTTTACGATAATAGTCATATTTCAGGATCAGATAGTATTGGAGCTTTAATTGCTTATGGACCAGAAGGTTTTATTAAAAAAAGATATAGAAAATTTAATATTAAAACTGAAGGAATAGGAAATGATGATTATGCTATGATGAAAGAAGTTTTAACTAGAAGATTTAGTAAAATAATGAAAAATACTTCTGGATCATTATCCTTACCAGATCTAATAATTATTGATGGAGGTAAGGGGCAATATTCAGTTGCAAGAAATACCCTTGATGATTTTGGATTATATGATTTACCTATTTTAGCCATTGCAAAGGGTAAATTTAGGAATAAAGGAGATGAAACTTTTTTCTATAACAAAAATTCTTTTAAATTCAAAAAAAATGATCCTATTTTGTTTTTATTACAAAGATTGCGCGATGAAGCTCATAGATTTGCAATTAATACTCATAGAGCAAAAAGACTAAAAGGCATTAAAAAATCAGCTTTGGATCAAATAAATGGCGTAGGTTCGATGCGAAAAAAAGCTTTACTAAACCACTTTGGATCTGCAAGATTGGTTGAATCTGCAAGTTTAGATGATATTAAATCAGTTGAAGGAATAGAAGAAAAAATAGCAAAAAGAATTCATGAATTTTTTCATGAATAAAAAATTATGATATTTAAAATTCCAAATATATTGACAATTGGTAGAATTATTATTGTTCCTATATTTGTGCTTACTTTTTTTCTTCCAGGTTTTTTTGGAGATCTAATACCTTTTTTTTTATTTATTGTGGCTTCTTTTACTGATTTTTTAGACGGGTTATTAGCAAGATTATTTAAAGAAGAGTCAAAATTTGGAGAAATGTTAGATCCCATTGCTGATAAAATTTTAGTTGTAGCTGCATTAGTTTTACTTGTAATGACAGACACTATAAAAAATTATGAGGTAATTGCTGCCATAATAATATTAACTAGAGAAATTTTAATATCTGGTTTAAGAGAATTTCTAGCAAAGGGGCAAATAAGTGTACCTGTATCAGGTCTGGCTAAAATAAAAACATTTATACAAATGTTTTCTATAGCAATATTATTAACAGGTGAAACAGGAAATAAATTTATCAACTTTGAGGATTATAATGCACAAACTATTGGAATAATTTTACTTTGGCTATCTGCATTTCTTACACTTTATACTGGATACGAATATCTAATTAAAGGAATTGATTATGCAATTAATGAAGATGAAAAAAAATAGTTATTTATGCAGCTTTCTTTTTTCTAACTAAGGTTTGAAAACTTTCATTTAATTCAATTATTGTCGAACAAACTTTATATTGATTTTCTGCTATACATGAAACAGGAGTAACTTCAGCAGCTGTTCCTGTCAAAAAACATCCAACAAATTTTGATAATTCTTGTGGAGATATTTTTCTTTCATTTACTTTTATATTTTTAGATTTAGCTATTTCAATTATCGTCCTTCTAGTAATCCCGTCTAAAAAAGAGTCTGGTATCGGAGTATGCAATTCTCCATTTTTATCTTTAAAGAATATATTTGCACTTGTTCCTTCTGCTACATTACCTTCATGATCTAGCATCAATGATTCAGTATAACCATTTTTTTCAGCTTCATGTTTTGATAAAGTGCAAATCATATATAGTCCTGCTGCTTTACTATCCCAAGGAATTGTATTTGGGGCTGGCCTTCTCCATTTTGAAATATTTAATTTTATTCCCTCTAATTTTAATTTTGGGTCAAAATATGCACCCCATTCCCATGTAGCTATTGCTACATTAATTTTTGTTTGTTGAGCTGAAACACCCATCATTTCACTACCCCTCCAAGCAAATGGTCTTATATATCCATTTTTAATATTTTGAACTGAAACAATTTTTTTAGTAGCTTCGTTAATCACTTTTTGAGAAAAAGGAATTTTGAGATCCATTCTTTTTGCTGAATAAAAAAGTCTATCAGTATGTTCCTCTAACTTAAAAATTTCACCATCATAAACTCGCAATCCCTCAAAAACTAAGCTGGCATAGTGAAGGCCATGACTTATTATATGAACTTTGGCATCTTGCCATTCAACAAGTTCATTGTTAAACCAAATTTTTCCTGTTCTTTTATCAAAAGGGATTTGTTCCATAATTATTAGCTTTATAGATTAATTTTCTTCAAAAAACTATCTATCTTAATATATTATGTCAATATAACTTACCAAATAAATATATGAATAAACTTTTATATTTAAAAGATGAAAGAATTAAAGATTTTATAGAAAAGCTTTTCTACGCTTATAGGGAAATATATGCAGATCCTAAAAAAATTTTAGATAAATATTCATTAGGATTGGCTCATCTTAAAGCTTTACATTTAATATCAAAATATCAGGGATTAACAATATCAGAACTTATATCAAAATTAAAAATTACAAAACAAAGTTTAAATAGAGTTTTGCAAGAACTTCATAAAAGTAGTTTTATTATATACAAAAAAGGTCAAAAAGACTCCAGGCATAAACATATATACCTAAGTAACGAAGGCAAAACTTTAACAAATGAAATTTTTTCTGAACAAAAAAAAAGAATATATAAAGCTTTAAAAAATTCAGATTCAGATGCTGTTTTAAATTTTAATGAAGTAATAGAAAAAATAATAAATGGATAAAGATATAGCTCATATATTGGTTGTAGATGATGATGATAGAATTAGGAATTTAATTAAAGAATATTTATTAAATAAAAATTATATTGTTACTACTGCAAAAGATGCTTTTGATGCAAAAAAAAAAATCGATCTAATAAAATTTGATTTAATTATTCTAGATATAATGATGCCTAAAAAAAGTGGATTAGAACTTACAGATGAATTAAAAAAAGATAATAAATTTCCAATAATACTTTTAACTGCAAAAGGAGAAACTGATGAAAGAGTTGAAGGTCTTGAAAGAGGTGCTGATGATTATTTATCAAAACCTTTTGAACCTAAAGAACTTCTTTTAAGAATTAAAAATATTTTAAATAAAACTTTAAAAAAAAAACAAAAAGAAAAATTAAAAATAGGTCCATCTATCCTTGATTTAAATAAACTAATTATTGAAAAAAAAGATAAATCATACAAAATAAATAATACTGAAAAATTAATTTTAGAAAAAATGATAAATTCTCCTGGTCAAATATTTACTAGAGATGAAATAGGTAAATTAATTAATATTGATAAAGAAAGATCTATAGATGTAATAATAACTAGATTAAGAAAAAAAATAGAAATAAATTCAAAAAAACCACAATATTTACAAACAATAAGAGGGACTGGCTATGTTTTATGGATTGAGTAAATTTATTAAAAATATTTTACCAAAAAAATTATTCTATAGATCCCTAATTATAGTTACTGCACCAATATTAATTTTACAAATTACAATAAGTATTGTTTTTTTTGATAGCCTTTGGATAAAAACGAATAAAGGTATGACAAGATCATTAGTAAGTGAAGTCTATACATTTATAGAAGCTTATAAAAACGAAAAAGATTATAATAAACAAAAACTTACAGATCTCTATTACCAAAATTTTGATTTAAATATTAAATACTTAGAAGATCAAACTATTCCTAACCTTCAGCAAGAAAGGTGGTTCAGTCCAATTGATAGAACGTTAAGAAGAGAATTAAAATCAAAGTTTAATGAGTATTGGTTTGACTCAACAACTTATAAAGATACGATTATTTTAAAAATAAATTATAATAATGGCATTCTTCAATTTTCAATACCTAAAAGTAGAGTTACAAACAGTTCTGCTAGAATTTTTGCATTATGGATAACATTACCAGCTTTTCTATTAATATTTATTGCTATGGTATTCTTAAAAAATCAAACAAAACCAATCGTAAATCTTGCAAAAGCAGCTGAAAAATTTGGCAAAGGTGAAATTGTTCAAGAATTTAGACCTTCTGGTGCACTAGAAATAAGAATGGCTGCTTATGAGTTTGATAGAATGAGAAAAAGGATTACTAAACAATTGACACAAAGATCCGAAATGCTTTCTGGAATTAGTCATGATTTAAGAACTCCTTTAACTCGTTTAAAACTTCAGCTTGCTTTTTTGAAAGACAAAAATATCTCTAAAAAAATGTCAGAAGATATTGATGAAATGGAAAAAATGTTAAATGAATATTTACAATTTTCTAAATCACAATTTAAGGAAAATTATGAAACTTTTCTTATAAATGATTTACTAAAAAATATAATTGATAAATATAATAATAATAAAATTAAATTATATGCAGAAAAAAAAATTTTTTTCGATGGAAGAATTAATTCTATAAGAAGATGTATAAATAACTTAATTGATAATGCATTAAAATATGGAACTAATATTGATATAATATTAAATAAATCAGTAAGTAATATTAATATAAATATTGAGGATGATGGACCTGGTATTGCTAAAGAAGAAAGATTAAATGTTTTAAAGCCTTTTTATAAAATTGACAAAAGTAGAAATGAGACAAAATCAAGCGTTGGACTTGGTTTGTCTATTGCATCAGATATAATAAAATCTCATGGAGGAAATATTGTTTTGGAGCAAAGTCCAAAAAATGGATTGAGAGTTAAGATCTCTTTGCCTTTTTAGTTTTATTTTTTTTTTTTAAAAGTAAATTTATTTTATTTTCTAATTTGTCTAATCTATGTTTTAAAATCTCATATTCATCTTTTGAAACAAAATCTAATCTATTTTTAATTTCATCTTTTTTAAATTTTAAAATATTCTTTAATTCTTCACTAAAATCCTTAGAGTTCACCATTCCCTGCTCTAATATTTTTGCTAACTTATCTATTACAATTTTTGATTTAGACATATATTGTTTTAATTATATAACTTAATTTAAAAATTACATTTATTTTTTATGTTTATTCATAATATAGATCCGGTTGCAATAAATTTTTTTAATATTGAAATACGGTGGTATTCATTGGCTTATATTGCTGGAATATTGCTTGGATGGTTTTTTTCTAAAAGAATAATTGAAAATTTAAATTCTAATAATAAATTAGAAAAAATAAATCCTAAAATTTTTGATGAGTTAATACCATATCTGGTTTTGGGTATCATAATTGGTGGTCGCCTTGGATATGTAATAATCTATAATTTAGAATATTATTTAAAAAATTTATTAAATATTTTTTTTATTTGGGAAGGAGGAATGTCTTTCCATGGAGGGCTAATTGGAATTATAATTGCTGTTATTATATTTTGTAAAAAAAATAATATAAAAACATTTATCATATTAGATATAATTTCTATCGTTGCACCTATAGGAATATTTTTTGGAAGAATAGCAAATTTTATAAATGGAGAACTTTATGGGAAATTAACTAAAGGTTCTTTGGGTGTAATTTTTCAAAACATAGATAATAATTTAAGACATCCTTCACAATTATATGAAGCTACAGCAGAAGGTCTTTTACTATTTTTAATTTTATGTTTTTTTGCACTTAAAAAAAAATATATATACAGAAGTGGAATAACAAGTGGTTTATTTCTAATTCTTTATTCTTTTTTTAGATTCTTTTTAGAATATTTTAGAGAACCAGATGTTCAAATTGGATATCTAATGTTAAAAATAACAACAGGACAATTACTAAGTTTAATTATGTTTTTCGTTGGCATAGTATTAATTTATAAGAAAAAATGAATTTAAGATCAAAAATATTTAATAATAAAAAAAAAATTCCATTAAATAGTTTTATTAATAAATCTCTATACGATTTGAAATATGGATTTTATATGAAAAAAAATCCAATAGGAATTAAAGGTGATTTTATTACGTCACCAAATATTTCAATTTTATTTTCTGAGATGATAGCAATTTGGTGCATATCTTTTTGGAAACAAATGGGTTCTCCAAAAAAAATTAATATTTTAGAAATTGGACCAGGTGATGGTTCATTATCATTAGGGCTTATTAATACTTTTTCAAAATTTAAAAAATTTAATAATTCATATACTTTAAATTTATTAGAAAAAAGTAAGCATTTGATTAAAGTACAAAAAAAAAAATTGATTTTTAATAAAATTAAGTGGATTTCTAATATTTCAAATTTAAATGATGAACCAGTAATTATTATTGCAAACGAATTTTTCGATACACTACCGATTAAACAATATATTTATAAAAATGAAAAATGGTTTGAAAGATATGTAGAAATTGATGCCAAAAATAAAATTAAATTTTTAGATATTCCAACTAAATTACCTAATTTTAAAAAAATTTGTAAAATTGATATTGCAAAAAATCAAAAGTTTATAGAATTTTCATTACCTGCTGTTAATTATATTAAAAATATATCTAATCTAATAAAAAAAAATAACGGAGGATTAATATGTTTTGATTATGGATATAATCAAGATAAAATGTTTAATTCTCTTCAATCTGTTAAAAACCATAAAAACTCTGATATTTTATCCAATCCTGGAAATCAAGATATTACACATTTAATAAATTTTTCTTTTTTAAAACAACTAGCTAAAAAATATAATCTTGATAGTGAAAAAATTGTTAACCAAGGAAGTTTTTTAAAAAAAATGGGCATAATAGAAAGAGCAAATATTTTATCTTTAAATAAAAACTTTAAAGAAAAGGCTGATATTTATTACCGATTAAAAAGACTCATACATCCTAATGAAATGGGAGATTTATTTAAAGTATGTTTTTTTAAAAAAAAAGGTAATAAATTTAATTTAGGATTCATATAATGTTTTATTCCAAGCAATTAATTAAATACCCAAAAATTAAACACTGTTTTTTTTCAAATAAAAATGGTGTTTCTAAAAATATATATAAAAGTCTCAACTGTGGAATTGGTTCTCAAGATAAAAGGAAGAATGTTATAAAAAATCTCCAAATAATTTCAAAAAAAGTTGGCTGTAAATATAAAAATCTTATCACAATGAATCAAACTCATAGCAATAATGTCAAATTTATAAGTAGAAATTCATTAAATAAAAACAAAATATCATGTGACGCAATTTTAACGAATAAAAAAGAAATATGCATATCTGTTCTTACGGCTGATTGTGTTCCTATTTTAATTTACGATCCTGTTAATAATATTATTGCTGCTATACATGCGGGATGGAAAGGGGCATATAAAGGGATAATTCAAAATACAATTAAAAAACTTATTAAAAATGGCAGTAAAAAAAAAAATTTAATAGTAGCTATTGGGCCATCTATATCTCAAAAAAACTACGAGGTAAGTCTTTCTTTTTATAAAAAATTTATAAAAAAAAATAAGATAAATAAAATTTTTTTTAAAATAAGAAAAAGTATATTTTTTAATTTAAGAAAATATGTCGAATATCAGTTTAAATCATCTCAAGTAAAAAACATTAGCCATATTAATCTTGATACTTTTGATCAAAAAAATAACTTTTTTAGTCGACGAAGATCATTATTTAATAATCAAAAAGATTATGGTAGAAATATCTCAATAATTATGATTAAATAAACATTCTTAAAAAAATAATGAAACTACTTTCTGGAACAGGAAATTTAAGTTTGAGCAAAAAAATAGCTCGATATCTTAAACAAAAATTAATTAACTCTCATATCAAAAGATTTGCAGATGGTGAAATCTATGTTGAAATTAATGAGAATATAAGAGGAAATAGTATTTTTATTATTCAAACCTTATCTACACCAGTTAATGACAATTTGATGGAATTATTAATTTGCATTGACGCATTAAGAAGATCTTCTGCTAAAAATATTACAGTTGTGATACCGTATTTCGGATACGCAAGACAAGATCGAAAAGTTGTTCCTCGTACTGCAATTTCTGCTAAACTAGTTTCTAATTTAATAACTAATGCTGGTGCTCATAGAATTGTAACTGTTGACCTCCATGCAGGACAAATACAAGGCTTTTTTGATCTGCCAGTAGATAACCTTTTTGCAACTCCGATTTTTGCAAAACATATAAAAAAAAATATAACAAATAAAAATTTAGTATGTGTTGCACCAGATGTTGGTGGAGTTGAAAGAGCGCGAGCTCTAAGTAAAAAACTAAATGCAGGTTTGGCTATAGTTGATAAAAGAAGACCCGCTCCTGGAAAATCAAAAGTAATGAATATAATTGGAAATATAAAAGGTAAAAATTGTTTGATTACTGATGATATTATAGATTCGGGTGGTACAATAGTTAATGCTGCAAAAGCTTTAAAAGATAAAGGCGCTAAAGATGTTTACGTTTATGTCACTCATGGAGTTTTAAGTGGAAAAGCAGTCGATTTAATTAATAATTCTAAAATTAAAAAACTTATTATTACAGATACAATAGATAACACTAGCAAAATCCAAAAATCACCAAAAATAGTTGTATTATCAATATCAAAGTTGATAGGTGAAGCAATAAAGCGTATTTCAAACTCTACATCTGTATCTGATCTTTTTAAATAATTTTCTTGAATTATTCCATATGACAAGTTACAAAGCTTTTTTTTAAATAATATATAAATATGAATTCATTTGAAGCAAATATAAGAAATAGTAGTACTAAAGGTGAAGTTAATAAACTAAGAAATACAGGTTTTATTCCTTGCATCTTATATGGAGGAAAGGAAGCAAATCAAAAAATATCAATAAATAAAAAAAATTTTAAAAATTTAGTTAAATCAGAAAACTTTCTATCTAATGTATTAAATCTTAATATAGAAGGAAAAGAAGAAAAAGTTTTACCAAGAGAAGTAAAATTTGATCCAGTATCTGATGAACCTTTGCATGTTGATTTTTTAAGAATTATAAAAGGTGGAATAGTAATTTTAGAAATACCAGTCAAATTTATTAATAATGAAAAATCGCCTGGTTTAAAAAAAGGAGGGGTATTAAATATAGTTAGAAGAAAAGTTGAATTAAGATGTCCAACAGAGAATATTCCCTTAGAATTAATAGTAGATTTAGATAATACAGAAATAGGAACTAGTATAAAAATTTCATCTATAAAGTTACCAGAAAATGTTACTCCTACTATACAAGGTAGAGATTTTGTAATTGCAACTGTTGCATCTCCAACGGTTGTTGTTGAACCTGAAAAACCTACTGAAGAAACGGCTGAAGAGGGAGAGGCTGCTGCCACTGAAGAAGGCGCAACTCCAGCGGAAGGAGAAACAAAAACTGAAGGCAAAGAACAAAAACCTACAGAAGCAAAACCTGATGCTAAAAAAGAGCCAGCAAAAAAATAAAATTGAAAGTTATATAAATTTAATATGCTACTGCTAGTTGGTTTGGGAAACCCAAGTCCTGATAATGAACACAACAGACATAATGTTGGTTTTAAAGTTATTGATGCAATCAACCAAGAATTTAATTTATCAAAACAAAAGCCAAAATTTAAAGGTTTGTTAACGACAGGAACAATCGGTGATAAAAAAGTATATGCTATCAAGCCCCTAACATTTATGAATAATTCTGGACAATGTATTCGAGAATTAATTGAATATTTTAAAATTGATGCAAAAGATGTATTTGTATTTCATGATGATCTAGATATTAATTTTGGAAAAGTTAAAGCTAAATTTGGTGGAAGTAGTGCAGGACATAATGGAATAGAATCTATAGATAAATTTATTGGCAAAGATTATTCTAGAGTAAGAATTGGAATTGGAAGACCAGAATCAAAAGAAGAAGTTTCAGATCATGTTTTAAAAAATTTTAATGATGAAGAAAAAGAAAACATGAATAATAATATAAAAAAAATTATTACATCGCTTGTTATTTTAATAGACAAAAAACTTGAATTGTTTTCAAGCAAAGTAAATCAAAATTAATTTATGAGTTTTAAATGTGGTATTGTTGGTTTGCCCAATGTTGGTAAATCAACATTGTTTAACGCACTAACTAACTCTAGTAAAGCACAAGCTGCAAACTTTCCATTTTGTACAATTGATCCAAATATAGGAATTGTTCCAGTCCCAGATGAAAGGCTAGATAAATTAGTTGAAATATCTAAGTCAAAAAAAAAAATAAATACAACTATAGAATTTGTAGATATTGCAGGCCTTGTGAAAGGTGCCTCAAAAGGAGAAGGTCTTGGTAATAAATTTTTATCCCACATTAGAGAAGTTGATGCAATAATACATATGATTAGATGTTTTGACTCTGATGATATTCAAAACGTTAACACAACTGTTGATCCAATAAGAGATCTAGAAATCATTGAAACAGAAATGATGTTGGCAGACTTAGAATCCATCCAAAAAAGATTTGAAAAAAATAATAAAAAAAATGTTGATGAAGAACAATTAAAAATATTAGAAATTGCCTTAGATTGTATAAACAACTCTAAAGATATCCAAATTCTAAATAAACAATTTAAAAAAAAAATATTAAATCAAAGTGGTTTATTATCTATAAAACCAAAAATTTTTGTATGTAATGTCGATGAAGAGAGTATTCAGAATGGAAATCGATATACAGATGATTTTATTAAAAAATTTGGAGAAGAAAATACTTTAATAGTTTCAGCTGATATTGAAAATCAGATAAATCAACTTGAAAATGAAGAAAAGAAAAATTATATGCAAATGATTGGATTAAAAAGAACTGGTTTAAATATGCTAATACAAAAAGGCTATAATATTTTAGAGCTGGATACATATTTTACTTCTGGGCCTGAGGAATCAAGAGCTTGGACAATTCAAAAAAATTGTACAGCTCCAAAAGCCGCAGGAGAAATTCATACTGATTTTGAAAAAGGATTTATAAAAGCTGAAACAATTTCATATAAAGATTTTATAGCTAATAATGGTTGGGTAAATTCAAAAACAAATGGGAAAATGAGACTTGAGGGAAAAGATTATATTGTAAAAGATGGGGATGTACTTTTATTTAGATTCAATACGTGACCATAATCTATTCATACTTAGATAAACAAAAACTGCTAAAATTATTAAATACAGAATTACTCTAAATCCAATTTTATGTCTTGCTTCTAAACTTGGTTCTGCTGCCCACATTAGAAAGCTTGAAACATCTTTTGACATTTGTTCTACAGTTGCCTTAGTTCCATCTTTATATTCTAACAGATCCTCTGAAAGTACATTTGGCATTTTAATTTGATTTCCATACATATATTTATTGTAGTAAACTCCTTCATCGATATTTATGCCCGCTGGCGCTTCCTCGTAACCTTGTAATAATGAATATATATAAGCAGCACCACCCTGTCTTGCTTTAGCTAGTACGGACATGTCTGGTGGATAGGCACCTCCGTTTGCTGCCATAGATGCTTGAACATTTTCATACGGATTTACAAATCTATCTGAAAGTCTGCCGGGTCTAAAAAACATTTCTCCTTCACTATTTGGGCCATCTTTAACATCAAAGCTAGAAGCTATTTTTTTTACTATTTCAATTGAAAACTCTGGACCACCTTTTTCGTATAAATTTCTATAACTTAATTGAGACATTGAATGACATGAGGCACAAACTTCTGTATATACCTGATATCCTCTTCTTAATTCACCTCTATCAAATTTTCCAAAAATTCCTTTAAAACTCCAATTAGTTTCTATTAAAGGTATTTTTTTTTCTGCTGCATTTAAGTTAAATGAAAAAACAAAAATAATTAAAATTGAAATTAAATTTTTATATTTATTTGTCATTTAATAATATCTCTGTCTTTTCTGTTTTTAATTTAGCAGTGGCATATGTAGTTTCGCCCCCCAAAACAGGCTCTGAAATGCTTATGGGCAAAGGAATAGTTTTTTCTTTATAGCCAAGTACAGGCATTATTATAAGAAAATGAGCAAAGTAATAGATCGTAGAAAGCCTTCCAAAAAATAAATACCATCCCTCTGGTGGCATAGCTCCTAAATATCCTAGAGCTAATACATCTATAAATAAAACCCAGAAAAATACTTTGTATAAAGGTCTAAATACTGCAGATCGTATTTTGGAAGTATCTAACCATGGTAAAATTATTAAAACAAATAATGCACCAAACATTGCAATAACTCCTCCAAGTTTACTTGGTACTGCTCTTAAAATTGCATAGAAAGGTAATAAATACCACTCAGGAACTATATGAGATGGCGTAACCATTGGATTTGCTTTTATATAATTGTCAGTATGTCCTAAAATATTTGGAACAAAAAAAACTATACCGGCAAAAATTATTAAAAATATTAATAGTGCATATAAATCTTTCACAACAATATACGGGCTAAATGGGACTGTATCTTTTGAAGGTTTTTTTATATCTATGCCAATTGGATTATTATTTCCAGGAACATGAAGAGCCCATATATGTAAAACCACTAGTCCAAAAATTATAAATGGCATTAAATAGTGCAAACTAAAGAATCTTGTTAACGTTGGATTATCCACTGCAAAACCTCCCCAAAGCCATGTAACAATACTCTCTCCAACCAAGGGTATAGCACTAAATAAATTTGTTATTACAGTAGCGCCCCAAAAACTCATTTGTCCCCATGGCAGTACATAACCCATAAACGCAGTTGCCATCATTAATATATAAATCAACATTCCTATAATCCAAATCATTTCTCTTGGTGATTTATATGAACCGTAAAATAAAGCTCTGAAAATATGAATATATACAGCTAAAAAAAACATTGATGCGCCATTCGCATGAACATACCTAAGCAACCATCCATAATTAACATCTCTCATTATATGTTCTATACTTTCAAAAGCTAAATCTGCATGAGCTACATAATGCATTGCTAAAACTAAACCTGTTATAATTTGGGTAATCAGACAAAAAGTTAAAATTCCACCAAAGGTCCACCAGTAATTTAAATTTTTAGGGGTTGGATAATCTGTAAGATGATTAGCTAAAGTTAGTAATGGCAGCCTACTATCAAACCACTGTCCAATTTTTGATTTAGGTATATATTTATGTTCACTCATATTTATAATTATCCAATTTTAATAGTATTATTATCTACAAATTCATACTTAGGAATTGGCATATTAGTTGGTGCAGGACCTTTTCTAATTCTTCCAGATGTATCGTAATGAGAACCGTGGCATGGGCAGAACCAACCATCATAATCTCCTTTATCACCTAAAGGAACACAACCTAAGTGAGTACAAACTCCCAGCATGACTAACCATTCCGGTTTTTTAACTCTATCACTATCATCTTGCGGATCTTTTAAATCAGATAATTTTGTATTTTTTGCTGCTAAAATTTCTTCTGGCGTTCTTCTCCTTATAAAAACTGGTTTTCCTCTCCATAATACTGTTAAACTTTTTCCTGGTTCAATATTACTTATATCAACTTCGGTAGTAGAAAGTGCTTTTACTGATGCATCAGGATTCATTTGATCTATCAAAGGCCAAACAACAGATCCAATTCCAACTGCCCCCAAAGCATAAGAAACTGAGTATAAAAAATCTCTTCGTGGTCCTTTTTCTTTTTTTTTATCTATTTCATTTGAAACAAACATCCAAGAAATATATAAAAAAACTAATAGTAAAATTATTACTACTGATAATAGAATATATGATGTACTCATGATTATTACTTTTTATTAGTTTTTAACTATTTAAT
This sequence comes from Candidatus Pelagibacterales bacterium, assembly GCA_004213155.1. Taxonomy (GTDB): domain Bacteria; phylum Pseudomonadota; class Alphaproteobacteria; order Pelagibacterales; family Pelagibacteraceae; genus MED-G107. The sequence goes on along the minus strand of SHAN01000013.1, from coordinate 1,667 downwards.
ATGTTTTTAATAAAAGCAAAACACAAATTTATCTAATAAAAAAATGACACATGAGGTAAATAAATGAAAAATCTAATAAAAGTTGCACTATATCAGCCTGATATACCTCAAAATACGGCAGCTATCATACGTTTATGCGCCTGTTTCAAAACTAAACTAGATATAATAGGTCCATGTGGGTTCAATTTAGCTGATAAAAGACTAAAGCGTGTAACTATGGATTATAAGGACAATTGTGAAATTAAGTTATTTAGTAATTATGAAGAGTTTATAGTAAATAGGAAAAATGAAAGAATCATTTTAATGACTACTAAATCAAAAAAAAAATATAATATTTTTAAGTTTAAAAAAAATGATATACTTTTATTTGGAAGAGAAAGTGCTGGGGTTCCAAATAAATTACATAAAAATATTAAAAATAAACTTACAATTCCAATTCACAAAAATACTAGATCATTAAATATAGTTACAAGTGTAGCTATCACTCTATCTGAAGCTTTACGCCAAAACAATATATTTTGAAATGGATATAGAAACAAAAAAAAAATTAGCAAAAAATTGGTTTTTGATATTAAGAGATATAATTTGTATCGAAATAGAAAATTTAGAAAATAAATTTTCTAAAAATAAAAAAAAATTTAAAACAACTAGATGGCAAAGATCAAATGTTAATAATAAAGGAGGAGGTGAATATAAAATTCTAAAAAATGGAAAAATTTTTGAAAAAGTAGGAGTAAATTTTTCTGAAGTATATGGAGAGTTTGATAAAAAATTTAAAAATCAAATTCCAGGTACTTCTAAAAGTTCAAAGTTTTGGGCTTCAGGTATATCCGTTGTGATGCACATGCAAAATCCAAAAATTCCTGCAATGCATTTTAATACAAGATTTATCAATACTGATCACTGTTGGTTTGGAGGTGGAATGGATCTAACTCCTAGTTATAAAGATAATAATGAAAATAATTGGTTTCATAATGAATTAAAATCAGTCTGTGATAAACATAATAAAAAATATTATCCAAAATTTAAAAAAGCATGTGATGATTATTTTTATTTAAAACATAGAAATGAAAAAAGAGGAATAGGAGGAATTTTTTTTGATTATAAAAAAGATAATTGGATAAATGATTATTTATTTATTAAAGATATTGGAAATACATTTACATTTATTTTTAAAACTATAATTAAAAAAAAAATGTTAAAAAAATGGACAAAAAATGAAAAAGAAGCTCAATTAATAAAAAGAGGAAGGTATGTTGAGTTTAATTTATTATATGATCGTGGTACAAGATTTGGGCTAAATACAGATGGAAATACAGAAGCAATATTAATGTCTCTACCACCAAAAGCAAAATGGAAATAAAATGGAAAAAGAACCAGTCACAATTCAAGGACTAGAAAAATTAAAAGAAGAATTAAATTTTCTTAAAAATACTAAAAGACAAGAAATAATTTCAGCTATAGCTGAAGCAAGATCTCACGGAGATCTTAAAGAAAATGCAGAATATCATGCAGCAAAAGAACAGCAGGCGCATTCAGAAGGAAGGATACAAGAAATTAATGATATAATTGCAAGAGCGAATGTTATTGATGTAACTGGATTATCAAATGCAGGTAAAATAATATTTGGTTCAACAATTGAATTGAGAAACACTGAAACTGAGGAA
>SHAN01000012.1 GCA_004213155.1 Candidatus Pelagibacterales bacterium | reverse complement strand
CTATTTTTTAATGAATCTGACAAAGTTAAGTTTTATAAATATTTAAATAAAAGACAATTTGAAATTTTATTTAGCTATCCTGTTGTAACAACAAAAGAATTGGTCAAAAGATATTTACATTTTGTAGTTCTTAATCCAGTATTTAATCATTATTATAATTCATTTAGAGGCACTAATACTTCTGAGGAATTTCATTTAAGCCAAATTCATAAAAACTGGATTCCATTCCGAATAGTTTATTCACTAATAATTTACTCTTTTTGTTTAATTGGAATTTTAGAGCTATTAAAAAGAAGAAAATTTTATGAATTATCGCTAATTATTTTTTCTGTAATGTATTATATTTTATTATTAGGATGGTTTGGAAAAACCAGGTTATATGTTCCATCACTAGTATATCTTTCAATTCCATTTGCTATTGGACTGGATAAAATTATAAATAAATATAAAAGTAATTTGATAAGAAATTAGAAGAATTTTTTAAAAGTATCATTAATAGACAAAACACCAAAGTCAACCAAACCTCCAATTATTAACTGGAGTGCAACTGCTAAAATTACTAATAATCCAACGTAACCAATCCATTGATGTTTTTTAATTTGTTCAGCAAAAAATCTTGCTAATGTTACAATTAAAACTACTGATAAAAAAAGACCCAGTAACATTAAATTAATTTTATCTTTTGCAGCACCAACAACAGCAATTACATTGTCAAAACTTAATGTTATATCTGCAAAAAGAACTTTATAAACACCTTGTATGAAAGACGGCTCTTTAGATATTTTAGTAGGAGATTTAATTTTTTTTAAATTAAATAGGTCTCTTCTTAAATCATTTACAATCCAAATTAAAAGCAAACCTCCAATGATTTTTATATAAGCAAATCCAAAAAGATAAGAAGCAAAAAATGCAAATATAATCCTAAAAACCAATGCACCTAAGACACCGTACATAATAATTTGATTTCTATGTTTAGGTGCAAAGTTTGCAGCTATCATTGCAATAATAATAGCATTATCTGCCGCCATTATGACGTCAATAAATAAAATCTGGATTAAAATTATAGTTTCTTCTAACAAAATAAATAAATATTATTACAAAAGATAAAAAATATAAATTAATATTTTGATTTTTTATTTCCTGCAATTATTTCTTTTAATTCCTCAAATTCCTCACAATTACAATCTTTTAAAACCTCAAGTCTTTTCTTTGCAAGATTAATTCTATTAGTTGCAACATAAAGCTCTCCTAGATATTCGTTAATACCCTTATGTTTTGGTTCAATAGATAGACCTTGTAGATAATATTTTTCTCCATTTTCATAATCACCCAGTTTTCTTGTTGTAAAACCTAAATAGTTTAACGTATCTGCTTGATTAGGTTTTTCAGAATTAGATTTAACGAGTAGCTTTAAAGCTTTTTCATATTTTTTGTTTGCTTTTTTAATTTTATTTTTTTTTTCAAATTTTTTTGCTGATTTTATATAAATTATTGCTTTTTCATAATTAGTTTTATTTTTTGAGGATCCGCTTTCAGTTGAGCCTGCAGCGTATAAATTTGTTGATAGAGTTATTAATAAGGTAAAAGTAATAATTATTTTTCTTAACATTATATAAATTTTTTCATTTTGTTTAAAGGTTTTAACTCAAGTCCATTATCAATTAAATTATTTTTAATTGATTTAGCTGTTGCTAATGAACTATTGTTATCACCATGTATACATACAGAATCGATTTCACAAGGGATTTGCTTACCGCTGTGACAATTAAGAGCCTGATTTTTAACCATACTTAACACATGCTTTTTTGCTTTCTCAGGATCGGTGATCAGTGCGTTAGATTTTTTTCTTGAAACTAAATTACCATCATCTTCATAGTTCCTATCAGCAAAAATTTCACATGCAATTTTCATATTATATTTTTTTGCTGCTTTTTCCATTTTTGAGCCAGTAGGAACAAGATAAATAATATCTTTATCAAGTTCATATATAGCTTTTGCCAATGTAGTAGCTAACTCAAAATCTTCACACGCCATATTATTTAATGCACCATGAGGTTTTATATGGGTAACTATTTCGTTATGATTTTTTGCGATATTTTGTAGTATCTCGTACTGTTCAAAAATTAATTTTTTTATTTCTGAAGAATTTAAATTTATTCTTTTTCTTCCAAAGTTTTCTGGGTCTTTATAAGATGGATGTGCACCTATGCTTACTTTATTTTTTTTAGAAATTTTTATAATCAAGTTCATAGTTTCAGCATCACCTGCATGGTATCCACAAGCAATATTTGCTGAATTTACTAGACCTAATAGAGCTGGGTCATTTTCAATAGAATGAAATTTTGACTTTTCGCCTAAATCACAATTGATATTAATTTCCATAATCTTAACTCTGGAGTATAACATGACATGATTAAAAATATATCAAATCTTGGCGATTCAGCTATTTATTGTGATTTTGGTTCAGAAGTTAATGAAACAGTAAATTCAAGTGTTATTAAATATTTTAATTATTTAACAATATTATTAAAAGAAAATAAAATTGATGGAATTAATAATTTAACACCATCATATAATAAATTAATCATAAGTTTTGATTTAAATATTACAAATTATAAAAAATTAAAAGATAAAATTGAAAATTTAGAAATTAAAACAGAATTTAAAAAAAAAAATAAAAAAATTAAAGTACCAATTTGTTGTGATGAAGAATATGCATATGATTTTGAATTACTCTCAAAAAAAACTAATCTTTCTAAAAAAGAAATATTAAATTTGTATTTTGAAAAAGAATACTTTTGCTATATGACAGGCTTTATAGGTGGAATGCCATTTCTAGGTGATATTAATAAAAAAATTAGATCAAATAGATTAGAAACCCCGAGAATAAAAGTTCCTAAAGGATCTATTGGAATTACTGAGCAATTTGCAAATATATATACTTTTGAGAGTCCTGGAGGGTGGAATATAATAGGAAATACTCCATTAAATATTTTTAATAAAAAAAATACTAAGGAACCAGCACTTATTATACCAGGAGATAAAGTTTTATTTTACGAAATAACAAAGAAAGAATATTTGAGTTGGAATGACTAAAGCATATTTTGAAATTATTAGAGCAGGTATTAATACAACCATTCAAGATGAAGGAAGACTTCATCAATCCCATATTGGAATTACCACAGGTGGAGCTATAGATAAAAGAAACTTTAAACTTTCAAATAGAATTGTTGATAATGAATTAAATGAAGCAGTTCTTGAGTTTGCATACCAAGGTCCATCATTAATCTTAAAAAACGGAAAAATAAACTTTGCCATTACTGGAGATGTATTTTTTAACATCGTTAGAAATAATTCTAAAATAGAGGAGGGAAGGTGTTATCAAAATTATATTTTAGAAGATGGTGAACAAATAGATATTATTTCTACTAAAAAATCTGTATATGGATATTTAGCAATTACCGGCGGTTTTAAATTAGAAAAAATTTGGAATAGCTATTCAATTAATACAAAAGCTGAAATAGGACCAAATAATGGTAAAAAATATTCTACAAATGATAAAATTTTTATTAAAAAATTAATCTTTGAAAATGTAAAGACCAACAAAATAGATTATAAAAATTCATCAGATAATGTAGTAAGAGTAATAAAAGGAACAAATTTCGATTATTTTTCAAGAGAAGCAAAAGATATATTTTTTAAAGAAACATATTCTGTTACTAGTCTTTCGGATAGAATGGGAATGAGATTACAAGGATCAAAGTTAAAAAATATTATTAATACAAATATAAAATCTGAGGGACTTATAAAAGGAGTAATACAGGTTCCCGCAGATGGTAATCCTATAATATTATTATCAGATCATGGGACAATTGGAGGATATCCTAAGATTGCAGCAGTTATTTCTGCTGATCTGGATAAAATAGGACAATTCTCGCCTGGAAGTAAAATAACTTTTAAAGAGGTAAGTCTTGAAGAAGCTGAAGAGATATTTAAAAAGTATACAAATGAGACCAATAAATATTTAAATGAATGTAATTAATAAAATTCCAGGACCATTATTAGTTTTTTTTGGAGCTTGTAGTTTAAGCTTTGGTGGACTTATTGTTAAGTCTTTTGAGGGCTCAACTTTATGGCAAATTTTATTTTGGAGAAGTGTATTTTTTTTATTAGTTGTTTCAATTTATTTAGTAGTTACATACAAAAATAAAGTTCTTCAATCATTTTATAATTCTGGAATACCCGGCTTTTTTGGTGGATTTATTTTATCTATTGGTTTTTGTGGTTATGTATTTGCGATGTATAATACTACAGTAGCAAATGCAAATTTTATAATACAAACTCAAACAATTTTTTTAGCTATCTTTGGTTATATATTTTTAAAAGAAAAAATTTCTGTAATAACTTTAGTTTCAATCATTTTAGCAATATCAGGTATAATACTTATGCTAGGCAATTCCTTATCATCAGGAGAAATGATAGGAAATATTGGAGCATTTACAATGCCAATATCTTTTGCAATACTTATACTTGTTATTAGAAAGTATCCTAAGGTAGATATGGTACCTTCACAATTTATAGCAGGTATTTTTGCAATAGTTATTGGATACTTGCTTTCTAGTAGTATTAATGTCTCGGCTCATGATATTTTTTTAGGTTTTTTAGCCGGATTTTTTCAGGTAGGTTTTGGATTTATATTCATAACTATTGGAGCAAGAAAAACACCTTCTGCTATGGTTGGTATCATAATGTTGACCGAGGCTGTATTGGGGCCATTATGGGCTTGGTTATTTGTAGATGAGACACCACCATTAATGGTTTTAATTGGTGGAACAGTTGTAATTTCTGCAGTCTTACTTCAGTTTTATAACTTATATAAATCAAAAGATAAAACTCTTATTAGTGATTGACTTTTGCTCACACCTAATAGATTATTTATATACGGGAGAGACTACAGAATATAGTAGCGCCGAAGGAGCAACCACCCAGGAATCTCTCAGGTAAAAAGGACCGTAACATATTAACTCTGGAAAGAGATTAAATTCTCGCCGAAGGAGCAAAACTCTCAGGCAAATATACAGATGGGTAAAATAGAGTTAATATGAATAATAAAAAAACAGCACTTTATTCTCTTCATAAAAAATATAGAGCTAAGTTTGTTTCATTTGCAGGTTATGAAATGCCAATTCAATATTCAGAAGGCATTATTGAAGAACATAAATTTACAAGAAAAAATGCTGGCATTTTTGATGTTTCACATATGGGGCAATTATTTATAAAGGGAGAGGATAAATTAGCTAAAGATCTTGAAAAAATTTTTCCTATAGAGTTGGATAATGCAACATTAAATCAATCAAAATATAGTTTTTTAATGAATGAGGAAGCAGGAATTCATGATGATTTAATTATTACAAAAGTTGAAGGTGGCTTTAACATCGTACTAAATGCTGCCTGTAAATATTCAGACTTTAAACTTTTATCTAAATTATTAGATAACAAATATGAAATGATTTTAAGTGAAGAGCTATCACTTATTGCAATACAAGGCCCTAAAGCAGCTAAAATATTAGAAAAAATAATTAGTGGTATTTCTGAATTAAAATTTATGAATGGTAGCAAATTTAATTATCTTAATGAAAATATCTATATTACAAGATCTGGTTATACTGGCGAAGATGGATTTGAAATATCTATAAAAAATGAGAATGTAGAAGGACTTGTAGAAAAACTCATCAAAGAAGGTGCCAGTTTGATAGGTTTAGGAGCAAGAGATACCTTGAGATTAGAGGCAGGACTTTGCTTGTATGGCCATGATATGGATATTAATAAAAGTCCAGTAGAAGCCAATTTAAAATGGGCAATATCAAAAAATAGAATTCTTAAGGGTGGGTTTATTGGATTTGAAAAGATTAAATCTCAAATAGAAAAAGGAGTAAGCAAAATTCGTGTTGGTATTAAACCAGAAGGAAGAATTATAGCTAGAGAAAAAACTTTAATTTTTAACGAAGAAGATAAAAATATTGGGGAAATTACAAGTGGAACTTTTGGACCTAGTGTACAAGCTCCGGTAGCTATGGGCTATGTAGAAAATTCATTTTCTCAAACCAATACAAAGATTTTTTTAGAAGTTAGAGGAAAAAAATATCCAGCAAGTATAAGTAATTTACCTTTTTATAAAAAAAGCTATGCGAAAGGAGCAGATAAATGAGTGAAGTAAAATTTTCTAAAGAACATGAATGGATAACCTTAGATGGAGATATCGGTACTATAGGAATAACAAAACATGCAACAGAAATGTTAGGAGATATAGTTTTTGTTGAATTGCCAGAAAAAGGTTCATCAGTTATAAAAGATGGTAATGCTGGAGTAGTTGAATCTACAAAAGCTGCAAGCGATGTTTATACTCCTGTATCTGGTGAAATAGTGGAATGTAATCAGTCAATAGTTGATGATCCAGCAAAGATTAATTCAGATCCAGAGAATGAAGCTTGGTTTTTTAAGTTGAAAATTAAAGATAAATCAGAATTAGATTCATTAATGAATAAAGAAGAGTATGAAAAATTTTCAAAAGAAAGTGCTAGTTAAATGCTAAAGAATGCTCAAAAAGATTTTATTCAACGACATATAGGCCCATCTTATGATGAACAAAATTTTATGCTTAAAGAATTAGGGTATACAAATCTTGATGAATTAATAAAAGATACAGTTCCTGGAAAAATACTTTCTAAAGATGATTTAGGAATAGGCGAACCAAACTCTGAATATAAAGCTCTTAGAAAATTAAAGAATATTTCAAAAAAAAACAAAGTATATTCAAGCTTTATAGGAATGGGGTACTATGGAACTTATACACCTTACGTAATATTAAGAAATATTTTAGAAAACCCTGGCTGGTATACATCTTATACTCCATACCAACCTGAGGTCGCTCAAGGTAGACTTGAGATGTTGTTGAATTTTCAACAAATGATAATTGATTTTACAGGTATGGATATTGCAAATGCTTCTCTTTTAGATGAAGGTACGGCAGCTGCTGAAGCAATGGGTTTATGTTATAGAATATCAAAAAATGAAATAAAAAAAGTTTTTGTTTCAAAAAATTGTCATCCACAAACAATTGAAGTTATAAAAACTAGAGCAGAACCTTTGGGATTGGAAATATTTGTTGGAGATGAAGATAAAGATATTAAAGAGGATATTATTTGTGGTATTATTCAATACCCTGGAACCTTGGGGGATATTAAAGATCCAAGTGAGCCTATAAGTAAAATACATAAACAAAATGGTAAAGCGGTATTAGTTTGTGATTTATTAGCACTTGCAAAACTAAAAACTCCAGCAGAATTAGGGGCTGATATTGCAGTTGGTAGTTCTCAACGATTTGGAATCCCAATGGGTTATGGTGGCCCACATGCTGCTTTTTTTGCAACAAAAGATGAATACAAAAGATCAATGCCTGGAAGAATAGTTGGTGTTTCTGTCGATAGACATGGAAACAAAGCTTATAGACTAGCCCTTCAAACAAGAGAGCAACATATTAGAAGAGACAAGGCCACAAGTAATATTTGTACAGCACAAGCATTATTAGCAATAGTTTCCGCTGCTTATGCAGTTTATCATGGTCCACAAGGAATTAAAAAAATTGCTCAAAGTGTTTCACAATTAACAAAAAATTTTGCAGATAAATTAAAACAATCTGGATATGAGCTTTATTCGGATAAATTTTTTGATACGGTCACAGTAAAGACTTTAGATCAAACAGAAAAAATTTATAAAAATGCATTAGACCAAGGAGTAAATATCAGAAAAGTTAATTCTTCAATGCTGGCAGTTTCTTTTGATGAAAGAAAAAATCTTTATAGAGCAAATCAATTATTAAAAATTTTTAATTGTTCTGAAACAATTAAAGAGTCTATGAATGAGAACTTATCAAATATACCAAAAAATTTGTTGAGGACCTCTACTTATTTAGACCATGAAGTTTTTAATAGTTATCATTCTGAAACTGAAATGCTTAGATATTTAAAAAAATTGGAAGATTCTGATATTGCATTGAATAGATCAATGATCGCTTTAGGATCGTGTACAATGAAACTTAATGCAGTTTCAGAAATGATACCAGTTACATGGAAAGAATTTTCTCAACCACACCCTTTTTCTCCTATAGAACAAATGGACGGTTATAGAGAGTTATTCACTGATTTAAAAAATTGGTTAAGATCAATTACAGGTTTTTCTGGTATATCGTTACAACCAAATGCAGGAGCACAAGGAGAGTTTGCAGGCTTAATGGTAATACGTAAATTTCATGAAAAAAATGGTGATAAAAATCGTAATGTTTGTCTAATTCCAAGTTCCGCGCATGGAACAAATCCTGCAAGTGCACAAATGGTTGGTATGAAAGTTGTAGTTGTTAAATGTGATGAACATGGCAATGTAGATTTTGATGATTTGAAGAAAAAAGCAGAAGAACATTCAGAAAACTTAGCTGCTTTAATGGTAACTTATCCTTCAACACACGGTGTTTTTGAGGAAAAGATAACTGAAATTTGTGAGCTTATCCATAATAATGGAGGTCAAGTTTATATGGATGGAGCTAATTTAAATGCTTTGGTTGGTATAGCAAAACCAGGAAATTTTGGTCCAGATGTTTGTCATATAAATTTACATAAAACTTTTTGTATACCTCATGGAGGTGGAGGACCGGGTATGGGACCAATAGCTTGCAAAAAACATTTAGAAATCTTTTTACCAAAACATTCAGTGATAAAAGATTGTGGACCTGCCTCAGGCATTGGTGCTGTTTCAGCTGCACCATGGGGAAGTTCGAGCATTTTATCAATTTCCTGGATGTATATAAAAATGATGGGATCTGAGGGATTAAAAAAAGCATCGCAAGTAGCAATACTAAATGCAAATTTTATTGCTCATAAGTTAAAAGACTTTTTTCCTATTTTATATAAAGGCAAAAATGGGAACGTAGCTCATGAATGCATTATTGATATTAGAAAAATAAAAAATGAAACAGGAATAACTGAAGAAGATATAGCAAAAAGATTAATTGATTTTGGCTATCACGCACCAACAATGTCCTGGCCAGTAGCGGGAACAATGATGATTGAACCTACTGAAAGCGAAAGTTTGAGTGAAATTCAAAGATTTTGTTCTACACTTCAAGGAATAAAACAAGAGATTGATAAAATTCAATCAGGAAAATATGATAAAATTGACAATCCTCTTAAAAATGCGCCACATACACACGTTGAATTAACTTCTAATAAATGGGATCATAAATACGAAAGGGAAGAGGCTGCTTATCCTTCAAGTTTTTTAAGAACCACTAAGTTTTGGCCTCCAGTTGCTAGAGTAGATAATGTTTATGGAGATAAAAATCTATTTTGTAGTTGTCCATCTATGGAAGATTATAAAGACTCAGCAGCATAATAAAATAATTAAATGAAAATTGCAGTAGTAGGATCTGGTATATCAGGATTAAGTGCAGCTTATAATTTGTCAAAAAAGCATACAGTAGATTTATTTGAAAAAGAGGATCATTTTGGTGGACACGCAAATACAATTAAAATTCAATATTTAAAAGAAAAAACAATTGAAGTTGATATTGGATTTATGGTTTTTAATGAAAAAACCTATCCTAATTTAATTAATTTTTTTTTAGAAAATAATATTCAAATTGAAAAGAGCGATATGTCATTTTCAGTATCTGTAAGAAATTCAAATATTGAATATTGTGGAAAAGGTATTAAAGGTATTTTTTCAAATAAAAAAAATTTTTTTAATCCTAGATTTATCAAAATGTTTTTTGAAATAATAAGCTTTTACAAAAAATGTGAAATTTTAAATATAGATAATGTTAAATCAAGTACCCTTGGAGAATATTTAAAAGATATTAAAATTTCAGATTATTTTATAAATTATCATATAATCCCAATGGTATCTGCTATATGGTCAATGCCTCCATACGAAGCATCACAGATGCCCTTAAGATTTTTTTTAAATTTTTTTAAAAATCATGGATTATTTAAAATAAGAAATAGACCACAATGGTTTACTGTTAAAAATAGAAGCAAAACTTATGTTAATAAAATAATAAATAAAATTAGTGGAGAATGTTTTAAAAATTATAAAATAAATAAAATTATCAGGAATACAAATAATGTAAAAATATTTTATGGTTCAGAAAATGAATTTTTTATTTATGATAAGGTAGTTTTAGCAACACATGCAGATAATATATTAAAACTAATTGATAAACCTTTAGAAGAGGAATTGAGTATATTAAAACATTTTAAATATAGAAATAATATTGCTGTTATTCATTCTGATGAGAACTTTATGCCTAAAAATAAAAAAGCATGGTGTTCATGGAATTCTTCAATGAACTTAAATAATATAGATAAAACTTCTGTGACTTACTGGCTTAATCAATTGCAGAATTTAAGAATTGATAAAAATATTTTTTTAACATTAAATCCCTTTCAAGAAATAGATAAAAATAAGATTTATAAAATAGTTAATTTTTCTCATCCATATTATGATGACAATGCTTTAATAAATCAAAAAAAACTTCATTTAATTCAAAATAAAGAAAATATATTATTTTGTGGAAGCTATTTTGGTTACGGTTTTCATGAGGATGGAATAAAATCTTCAATGGAAATGATAAAAACTCTTAATGATTAAAAATTCTTCAATTTATAATGGGACTGTAATCCATAAAAGATTTAAGCCAAAAACTCATTTTTTTAAGTATAAAGTATTTTCATTACTTTTAGATTTATCCGAATTTTATTTATTGGACAAAAAGTTGAAAATTTTTTCTTATAATAAGTTTAATATTATTAGTTTTTATGATTTAGATCATGGACCTAGGGATGGAACTTCAATTAAAAATTGGGTGATTAAAAATTTAAAAAAAAATAATATAAAATCTAAAGATATTAAAATAAAATTATTATGTTATCCAAGAATTTTTGGATATGTATTTAATCCCTTAAGTGTATTTTATATTTATAATAAAAATTTTGAATTAATATCGATATTGTATGAAGTGAAAAATACTTTTGGTGAACAGCATACTTATATATTTAAAGTAAATAATAATAAGAATATTATTAAAAATATGTGTGAAAAAAAATTTCATGTTTCCCCATTTATTGACATGAATTGTATTTATTCTTTTAAAATCTTGAAACCAAGTGATAAAATTTCAGTAATTATTGATCAGCAAGATTCAAAAGGAAAGTTGCTTTATGCTTCACAAGATGGAATTAGAACAGAATTAAATAATAAAAACTTAATTATATCCTATTTAAAACATCCTTTAATGACCTTTAAGATCATTTTGGCAATACATTTTGAAGCATTCAAATTATGGACAAAAGGTATTAAATTCATTAAGAAAAAAATAAAAATTAAAAATAATATATCTTTGGAAAATTAATGATTATTTATAATGTTTCAGACTCTATAGTTTTTAAAGCTTTAAAAAGTATCAACTGCGGTTATCTCGAAATAACTACATTTGAAGGCAAAGTATTAAATTTTGGAAATCAAAACGATAGTTTAAAGGTAAAAATATTAATAAAACATCCAAGCCTTACTTATAATTTAATAAGATATGGGAGTATTGGTTTGGCAGAAAGTTATATGAAAAATTATTTTGAAACTAATAATCTATCAGATTTAATTGAGCTTACTGCAAAAAATATAAAAATAATTTATAAATTTTCTGGAATACTTGATTTTCCTGCAATTAATTATATTAAAAATAAAATCATAAAAAATACTAAAACTAGAAGCAAAGAAAATATTGCTAGACATTATGATCTTGGAAATGATTTTTTCTCTCTTTGGCTCGATAAAACTCTCACTTATTCTAGTGCAATATTTGAAAATGATAAACAAAATTTATCTGACGCCCAAAATAATAAATATCAAAAATTAATTAATCTTTTAAAACCAAAAAACAATAGCAACATTTTAGAAATAGGTTGTGGATGGGGTGGATTTGCTGAATACTTAGGAAAAAAATATAACGTTAATTTACATTGTATTACTATATCTCAAAAACAATTTGAGTTTGCAAAAGAAAGAATCCATAGAGTAGGTCTTAATGAAAAAGTCAATATTGAAATAAAAGATTATAGAGAATTAAAAGGTAAATATGATTCAATAGCCTCTATCGAAATGATAGAAGCAGTTGGTCAAAATTATTTAGAAAGTTATTTTAATGTAATTAAAAATAATCTTTCTGCTGATGGAAGAGCTGGAATTCAAGCTATTACAATTGATGATAGTTTATTTGATAGATATAAAAATAAACAAGATTTTATTCAAAAGTACATATTTCCAGGTGGTTTTCTGCCATCCAAAAAAAGTTTATATAATTATGCTGATACAAATGGATTAAAATTAAATGAGTATAATTCATATGCAAAAGATTATTCTGATACTTTAATACTTTGGAGAAATGAGTTTAATAGAAAATGGGATTTAATTAAAAAACAGGGTTTTGACTTAACATTTAAAAAAATGTGGGAATTTTATCTTTCTTACTGTGAAGCTGGTTTTAAATCTAAAAATATAGATTTGATTCAGTTCTCACTATGTAATAAGTAGTCATATATGAAAATTATATTTGCATTATTAATTACAATTTTATTAACTAGTTGTTCAGGAAATAATATGAAACCAATAGATTTTAAAGACCAAAAACCAAGATTAATAATAGAAGATTATTTATCAGGAAATGTTAAGGCATGGGGTATATTACAAAATAGATCAGGTAAAGTAACAAGACAATTTTCAGCAGACCTAAATGGGAAATGGGATGGTAAACAATTAATTTTAGATGAAAAGTTTAATTGGAACGACGGTGAAGTTCAAACTAGAAAATGGATTATTAATAAAATTGATAAACATAATTATGAAGGTACTGCTGGTGATGTAGTAGGTAAAGCGAAAGGCTACTCTTATGGACCTGCATTTAAATTTGAGTATGTTTTGTTAGTCCCAGTTAAAGGTAAAGAAATGAAAATTACATTTGATGATTGGATATTTATGCAAGATGAAAGAGTTGCAATTAATAGAGCAACAATGACTAAATTTGGTATTAAAGTTGCTGAACTTACAGTTATGTTTGTTAAAGATCAGTAGTCTATTTTTTTCATACCCTTTTCAACAAATTTAAAATAAATACTACTTGGAAGTATTCTCAAAAATTTTAAAAAATAGGTGAAAGCTTTCGGAAAATGAATTTCAAAAATCTTTTTTTTAATTAATCCTTTATAAATTTGTTCAGCAGCAAATTCTGGAGATTTAATCATTGGCATTGGAAAATCATTCTGATCTGTCATTGGTGTTTTAATAAATCCTGGACTTACTAAAGAAACTCTTACATTTTTTCTTTTCATTTCAAAATGAAGACTTTCTGCAAAACTTGTTAAAGCAGATTTTGATGCACAGTAAGCACCTGCTGCTGGCAAACCTCTGTACCCAGCAACAGAAGATATAATTGAAATTTGACCACTTTTTTTATTATTAAAATAATCATAAACAGAGTTTATTGAATTCATAGTTCCAAAATAATTAACCTCCATAATTTCTCTTATTTTATCTAAATTAAATTTCTTTTCAGATTTAGGGTCATGTATTCCAGTCCCAAATACAGAAATTTCAACACTCTTATGCTTTTCAATAATACTTTTAAAAACTGATTTACATTGACTGATATTAGTAACATCCAAAGGAAATGCATAAATGTTTTCATTTATTTTATTTAATTCTTGAAGTAAATTTTCACGCCTAGCCGATGCAGCTACTATCCATCCTTCATTAGCAAACTTTATAGCTAATGCTCTACCAATACCGCTGCTTGCTCCCGTGATCCAAATAACTTTTTTTTCTTCCATAAATTAATGTATAATATGATTATGCTGAAAAACAAATTTTTATCTTTTATTTTATTTGCCATAATCACTTATTCTGCTTCAGCTATAGGTAGTTTAGCAACTATTGGCTTCAAAGAACCATGGTATTCAATGTTAATAAAACCATCTTTTAATCCACCAGCTTGGATTTTTGGTCCTGTATGGACCACACTTTATTTAATGATGACTATCGCAATTTGGGTTTTTTGGCATAGTAAAAATAAAAATATGAATACTATATATATTTATTTCATTCATTTAATTTTTAATACAACTTGGAGTGTAGTTTTTTTTGTTTTTCATCAAATATTTTTAGCATTAATAATTTTAATAATATTAATAATATTGATAATAATTCTCATAATTAGATTTAAACGTGTCAATTTAGTAAGCTACTATTTAATGATTCCCTATTTACTTTGGTGTTTCTATGCACTAATTCTCAATACAAGTTTAATTATGCTAAATTAATTATGGATGACGTTGTAATAGTTGGTGGTGGAATAATAGGCGCATCAACTGCGTATTTTTTATCTAAAGAAGGTAGAAAAGTTAAAGTTATTGAAAGAGACCCAACTTACAAAGAAGCATCATTTCCTTTATCACTTGGTGGTTTTAGAAGACAGTTTTTTCAGAAAGAAAATATTTTATTAGGAAAATTTGCAAGAGAATTTATTTTTCAGATACCAGAATTATTAAAAACAAAAAATAATCCAAACCCAACAGCAAGCATGGTTCCTAATGGCTATTTGTTAATGTTTGGTCCAGAACATGCTGAAGAACAATATAAAGCTTTGGAAAATCATAAGGCTTGTGAAGCAGGAACAAAAAATATTACAGGATCTGAATTACCAAATATATTTCCATATATAAACAACAAAGGAATTGAAACTGCAACTTTTACTGATAATAAAAGTGAGGGATGGATTGATCCTTTTCTGTTTCACAGTGCACTTAAGAGCAAGGCTATTGAATTAGGCGCAGAGTTTATTAAAGGTGAAGTAAAAGATATTTCAGAAGTAAATGCTAAAACAATAATTTCTGCAGCTGGATGTTGGACCAAGGAGTTATTAAGTGATATTCCAGTTGTACCTCAAAAGCATACTGTTTTTAGAGTTAAGTGCCCAAAACATATACCTGAAATGCCTTTAATAGGAGATTTAACCACAGGTGTTTATTGGAGACCAGAGGGTAATGAATATTTAGCTGGGTCTCCAAATTCAGTATTTGATGCTGTAGATTTAGAACCTGCATGGAATGATTTTGAAGAATTAGTATGGCCAGCTTTAGCAGAAAGAATACCAATTTTTGAAGAATTAAAGTTAACAGGAGGTTGGGCAGGTTATTATGATTGTAATAAATTAGATAATAATGCTGTTGTTGGCAAGCATCCTAAATATGAAAATGTTTATATGGCCTCAGGTTTTACAGGAAGAGGATTAATGCAAGCACCTGGAATAGGAAGAGCATTGACTGAATTAATTACAACAGGTGCGTATCAAACAATAGATATTAGCGATTTCTCAGTTGAAAGAGTCTTAAATAGTAGCGCTAGACCAGAGCCTTATGTTTTATAATTAAATTAATTCAGCCTGATTATCTTTTGGCTCAACTTTAGTTTTAAATTGATTAGAAATTTTTTGAACTTCTACCGAGGAAACTTTATATTCAGCACACATCGTTTCTTCATCTTTTCCATGACCTGTTACCATATTAACCATATGTTCAGGGAAGTGAAATGTTGTAAAAACTATTCCTTCTTTAACTTTATCTGTAACTTCGACTTTTAACGCAACTTCACCTCTTCCAGAATAAAGTCTACCAATATCTCCAGTATTTAAATCTCTTTTTTTCGCATCTTTTGGATGCACCAATAATAAATCTTCAGAAACAATATTAATATTATTTGTACGTCTAGTCATTGTAGCTGCATTATAATGCTGAAGGACTCTACTTGTAGTCAAAATTAATGGATAGTCTTTTTTGTTAGTTTCAATCTCAGTGGACTCTTTAAAGTCAAAATTCTTAAGCCTACCTTTTCCAAGTTTAAATGTTTCTTTATGTAAAATTTGAGTATCTGTACCATCTTCTTGCACAGGCCATTGTAAACCAAGTTTTCCAAGTCTTTCTCTTGTTACTCCTTTAAAAAATGGAACAACGTCTGCTATTTCGGCTAATACTTGGTCTGCATCATATGTTGGTTGATCAAATCCTAATTTTTTCATCATATCAGTTACAATAACACCATCTGGTTTTGTTCCTGGTAATGGTGGAACAGCTTTATTAACTCTTTGAATTCTTCTTTCAGTATTAGTGAATGTTCCATCTTTCTCTAAAAAAGTAGTTCCTGGTAATACAACAGTTGCAAGTTTTGCAGTTTCACTCATAAAAATTTCTTGAACCACTAATAGCTCAAGAGAATTCATAGCATCTACTACATGAGCACTGTTAGGATCTGTTTGAACAATATCTTCTCCAATGATCCAAACCGCTTTGACCTCTTTATTAATTGCTCCATCAAACATCTGAGGAATTTTCAATCCAGCTTTTGTTGGATGAACAACTCCATATTTTTCTGTATAAAAGTTTTGAATTTTTTTATCTGAAACTTCAAAATATCCTGCGCCTTGATGAGGTTGACAACCCATATCAGCTGCACCTTGAACATTATTTTGTCCTCTTAAAGGGTTAACGCCAACTCCTTTTCTACCAATATTTCCAGTTATCATCGCAAGATCAGCAATCAACATTACAGTTTTTGATCCTTGCTCTTGTTCAGTAACTCCAAGACCATGAAATTCCATTGAATTTTTAGCTGTAGCATAAGCAATTGCTGCCTCCTTAACTATTTGTTTATCCACACCAGCAACTTTTGCTAAAGCATCAACATCTTGTCTTTCAATTTCTTTTAAAAAATTATCAAAACCTTCCGTTCTATCTCTTACAAAGTCTTTATCATAAAGTTTTGATTTAATAATAAAATGTAACATCATATTTAATACAGCTACATTAGTTCCAGGTCTTAACTTAATATGATAATCCGCAAGTTTAGCAAGTTCGGTTGTAATAGGATCTAACACTATTAGTTTTTTACCTTTCATTACTTGCTGTTTAATTTTAGCACCTGTAACAGGGTGAGCATTTGTTGGGTTAGCACCAATAACCATAAATAAATCTGCATGATAAATATCTTCAGTAGAATTTGTAGCAGCTCCAGTACCAAAGGTTTGTTGCATACCCCAAGCAGTAGGTGAGTGGCAAATTCTTGCACAACAATCAATATTATTAGTTCCGATTGCAGCTCTGATCATTTTTTGAAAAACATAATTTTCTTCGTTCGTACATCTGGCTGAAGAAATACCTGCGACTGAGTCTGGGCCATTTGCTTTTACTATTCTGTTTAATTCTTTTTTAATAAAATCATATGCTTCATCCCATGATGCTTCCTCAAATTTTCCATTTCTTTTAATTAATGGACTTTTTAATCTATCTGGATGATCATAAAAACCAAAAGCATATCTACCTTTAATACATGTGTGTCCTGCATTTACTTCAGTTTCTTTTGGAGTATCTATAGCAATAACTTTATTATCTTTAATAGAAGCCTCTAGATTACAACCAACACCACAATAAGAACAAGTTGTTCTTACTTTTTCATCAACCGCAGCTGACTTCGATTGAAAAACATCTGATATTGCATCAGTTGGACAAGTATGAGCACATGCACCACATGATACACAAGATGAATCCCCAAATAACATATCATTATCTGTTGTAATTTTAGATTCAAATCCTCTGCCGCTCATTGTTAAAACAAAAGAACCTTGTATTTCGTCACAAGCTCTTACACATCTTCCACAATTAATACAATTATCAAGATTCATTCTCATGTAATCATGCGAAGTGTCTTTTGGAATACCTTTGTGTTGTTTTGGGCTATTATACCTGTGATCATTTATACCTAGGTCATTAGCTACATCTTGAAGTTCACAATTATTATTTACTTCACATGTTCCACATTCCATTGGATGATCTGTTAAAACTAATTCAACAATGTTTTTTCTTAAGTCTGTTAAATTTTCGTTATTAGTAAAAATATGCTGGTTTTCACCAACTGGAGTATGACATGAAGCTACAACTTTTGTTGGACCATCTTTTTCTAAAGCTACTTCAACTGAACAAACCCTACAGGCTCCATAAGGTACTAAGTTAGGATCATCGCATAGAGTTGGTACTTTTTTTTCACCAAGATAACTTTTTACAAATTTTAAAATAGAAGTATGTTTAGAACCAATTTCATATGGTTTTCCATCTATATAAGCAATTTTTCTTTTTTCTGAGCTCATTAATTTTCTTTTATCATATCATTTTTCATTTCATCTCCAAAATACTTTAGTATATTCATTATAGGTGTGGGTATTGCCCCACATAGAGCGCATAAACAACCCTTTTTCATTGTAATTAGCAGATCGTTTAATAGTTTAAGTGGAATTTTAGATGTTTTATTCTTTAGTTGATCAAACATCTCTTTTCCCCTGTAAGAACCAAGTCTTCCAGGAAAACATTTCCCGCATGATTCTTCAGCAGTAAATTCAAATAAATGATGAATATATTCAACCATGGGAAAATCTTTTGGAATACTTACTATACTTGCGTGACCTAACATAAAACCAGCTGCGGTAAATTCTTGAAAATCTAAGTTTAATTTTTCAACTTCTTTGATTGGCACTACTCCTCCTAGAGGTCCACCAATCTGCAATGCTTTAACTGGCTCTTTAAAACCACCACCAATCTCATATAAAACTTTTTTCATTGAAGTTCCCATTTCTATTTCATAAACACCAGGATTATTAAAAAAACTATCAAAACAAACTAATTTTGTTCCAGCTGATTTTTTATTACCAATAGCTGAAAATTTTTCAGGTCCATTTAAAAGTATACCTGTTGCGGCCGCCAAGGTTTCTACATTATTTACTACAGTTGGTTTTTTGTATAAACCTTCTGTAACTGGGAAGGGTGGTCTTACATCTACTTCAGCTCTTCGTCCTTCTATTGAAGCGATTAAAGCAGTTTCTTCACCACAAATATAGGCACCTTGTCCAATACATATATTTAAATCAAAAGAAAATTTACCTCCAAGAATATTTTCTCCTAATAAATTTTCTTTTTTTAAAGAGTTAATAGAAGCATTTAAAGCTTCAATTGATTTAGGATATTCACCTCGTATATATAAAACTCCTTCATCACTTCCAATAACATAACCACAAATAACCATCCCAAATATTACTTTTAAAGCTTGGTCTTCTAATAGATATCTATCTGAATATGCTCCAGAATCTCCTTCGTCTGCATTACATATGACATATTTTTTTTCTGATTTTGCTTTACTACAAAAGTCCCATTTCATTCCTGTGGGAAAACCAGCACCACCACGTCCAGTTAAATTTGAATCTAAAAGTGATTTTATTATTTCTTTTTTATCTGTTTTTATAAATTTTTCCAAATGTTGTTTAAATTGATTTAAGTCTGAAATTTTATCATCCATCAAAAAACTTGTTTTTGAGAAACTTTTAGAAATAAATTTCTCTTGTTTTAATTCTTTTCCACTAATAATTTCATCTATTTTACTTATGTCATTTCCTGCATAATTTTGTCCATTGTAATGAAAAGCATTATTTTCATAACAATAACCCAGACAAAACATTTCACCAACTTTGTCCTCGCCAAGTTTTTCTTTTAATTTTTTTTTTAAAGGTTCTTGAGTTCCTGCACACATGCATGCACTTCCATTACACACAAAAGCTTTTTTTTCTCTATGAGCAGGTCTTAAAAATTCATAAAAACTTTCAGCACCATGAATAGTTGAAACACCCATATTATATTCATTAGCAATTTCTTTTATACCGTCACTATTTTTATTATTGAGAGATCTATCAGAAATTTTTTGAAATAGATTATTTTTTAATCCTATTTTACCTGATAAATTACTTATATTTTTTGACATTTTATAGTTCTTTAATTTTCAGTTTTTTATTATAATTCTATCTTTATTACTATAAATATTAAAACTACCTTCTTTTACAAAACCTACTAACGTCATGTCAAATTTGTTAGCTAAATCAATAGCGAGACTAGTTGGCGCACCTACACCAATTATAACGCCAATGTTAGACATAAGAGCTTTTTGAACCAAATCGAAATTTAATCTTCCAGAACAAGTTAGAAATTGAGAACTATTATCAAGTAATTTTCTTTTTAAAGTAAATCCAATTAATTTATCTAAAGCATTATGTCTTCCGACGTCTTCCTTTACTGCAATAATATTTCCATTAGTATCGAATAATCCACTGGCGTGTATTCCACCTGTCTTTGAAAATTCAGATTGATTTTGTCTCAATACATTGGGAGATTTCATTATTATTTCGTGATTAATTTTTGGTATAGATTTTATTATTTTATCTTTCTTAATAATTTCTAAAGAATCTAAAGATGTTTTTCCACATACGCCACAAGATGAATTAGTTAAAAAATTTCTTTTAATTTTATCAATATCAATATTTTCAGAATTATTTATTGTTACAATGACTTTATTTTTAATTTTATATTGTCCGACTTTTTCCCCACTTACTTCGATTTTTTCTATATAATTAATTTTTTCAATAACTCTTTCGTTAATTAGAAAACCGGTAACTAAACTTTCATCATCTCCTGGCGTTCTCATTGTGATAGAGATAGTTTTTTCAATCCATTTTTTTTCAATTTTATATTTAAGTATTATTTCTAAGGGCTCTTCTATAGATATTTTATCATCAACTTCCTTTGAGTTATTAGATTTAAATTTCAATACTTTATAATTAGAATTCATTTAGCTAGTATATTTAAAATAGTTAAATTTGAAACAATGAAAAAATTAGATTTTTCGAATATCTGGGTAGTTTTTCTTTAAAATGAAACGATTTATAATAATTGCATAAATAATAATTATTAATGATCCAAAAATAATAGGGTTTAATAAAAAATCATAGGAAGCAGCACTAAGTATTACAACAATTGGATTTCCACCTGCGGGTGGATGAGTTACACCAAACAATATCATGGTAAATATACCAAGACCTACTGCTATTGAAATTTGTAAAATCTGATCAACTGGTAGAAAATTTAAAATTAATATTCCAAACAATGATGTTATTAAGTGACCAAAGAAAACATTCTTTGGCTGAGCAAAGGGACTTTCTGGATATCCGAAAAGTAAAACCATAGATGATCCAAATGATGCTGCAAGAAATAAACCATAGGGAGTTTTAAAACTTAAAAAAGATAGTGTACCAATAGTAATTATTGAAAATATTAAAGCAAATAAAGCCCTATTAAAATTTTCTTTGATTAATTTTAGCATATATTTTTATATTATATTTTAAACTTCCAAGGCTTTTGAAAGAGTTTTAAAAGGTAGTAATAAACATTCTTTTCTTGAAATATTTTCTTTATTTATAATATCTTCAAATATTTTCCATTTATTTGAGATTTTGTTATTAGATTTAAAAAAAAGTTCAGATTCCTTTAAAAGATTTGAAACTTCATTCAATGTTAGTTTTATAGTGCTTCTTGATAATAAACTGACAGAGGCTTGGCAATATATGCAGGATTTGCACTGATATCCAAAATCAATTAATTTATCATCTTTAATAATTAAGCTTATGCTCATTTCATCACCACAAATTGGGTTTTTATTTTTAGAAAAATGTGTATGATTTTTTACAATTTTATGATTTTCAGTATTTGATGCTATTTTGATAATATTTAAATTCATTATTTAATTTTATTTATATTTTTAAGTTTTATAATTTGTTTTATGAATGAACACAATATACTCGGGGCTATACTTGCAGGAGGAAAATCAAAAAGAATGGGCAAAGATAAGCTTTTCTTAAATATTAATGATAAACCAATTATTGAGTATACAATAAATAAGGTAAAAAAGTATTTAGAAAAAGTTATAATTGTTACCAATCATGAAAATACATATTTTCAACAAAACAAACTAGTTACTGTTAAAGATTGCATACCGGGCCAACTTGGCCCTCTTGTTGGAATATTAACTGCAATGGAATGGGCTAAAAATAATATTCCTAAATGTAAATGGATTGCAACGTTCCCATGTGATACACCATTTTTTCCTGAAGAAGTGATCGTAAGGTTTATTGAAGAGTCCAAAAAAGAAGACTCATTATTATTATGTGCAAGTGCGCATGGACGAAAGCATAATATTTTTGGTTTGTGGTCTCTCGATCTTTATGAAAGACTTAAGAATGATTTAATTAAAAATAATATAAGAAAAGTGCAAGAATGGACTGAAAAAAATAATATAAAAAATTTAGAATTTAACTTTAAAAACTACGATCCTTTTTATAATATCAATACAGAAGAAGAGTTAAAAATTTCAAAAAATATATTAAAAAAAATAAATGATGAAAAAAAATAATAGCTTACAAAAAATTTTAAAAAAATTATTTTTAAAGTCAGGTTATAAAATGATTGATATATCTGAAAAAAGCATTACTAAAAGAACTGCTCTAGCAACTGGTGAAATCTTATTAACTTCAAAAATTATTAAAAAAATAAAAGAAAAAAAAATGCCAAAAGGTGATCCTATAACAATAGCAGAAATAGCTGGAATTAATGGCGTAAAAAAAACAAGTGACCAAATACCACTTTGTCATCCACTACAACTAGATCACATATCATTGCATATAGACATTAATATAAAAAAAAATTCTGTTATCGTTTACTGCCTTGTTTCAGCAAAAGCTAAAACGGGAGTTGAGATGGAAGCACTCTCTGGTGTTAATGCCGCATTACTATCAATTTATGATTTATCAAAAATAATAGAACCAAACTTAAAAATAATTAATATAAAACTTCTTATTAAATCTGGTGGCAAAACAGGATTATGGATTAATCCAGACGGCATACCTGAAAAAATTAAAAAAATGTTAAGTTTATAAAAATGATTTCATATACACAATCTATAAGACTTATT
>SHAN01000011.1 GCA_004213155.1 Candidatus Pelagibacterales bacterium | reverse complement strand
TGAAAGCCCAATATTATTATAGGAAGCTAGAAAATTTGGATTAATTTGCAGTGCTATTTCAAAATATCTAATTGCCTCATTCCATTTTCCAAGCCCCTGGTATGACAAGCCAATCAAATTATATATTGCGAAGTAATCTGGTGCTAATTTTAATAGTTTTTTTCCATTTGCTATGACTAATTCATAATTTCCAGTCCTATAATGATTTACTAATATTTGTGCTTTTTTTTCTGCTTCTTTAATTTTAATTTTCATAATTAAATCTTTTTATTGAAATTAAGTTAAGATTTGAAGTTTTTTTTATTATTTTTAGTGTTTTATTTATATTCATAATTACTACTTTTTTTTTAGGCCCATAAGCATGAATTAAGTTTTTTTTAGATAATGCAATAGCAACATGACCTTTCCAAAATAGTAAATCATTTTTTTTTATATTACTAATTTTTATTTTTTTTTTAATAAATTTATGCTGATCAAAAGAATCTCTTGGAAAATATATTTTATTAAAATTATAAAATAATTGTATTAATGCAGAACAATCTATTCCTTTGTAGCTTTTTCCTCCCCATAAATATTTAGTTTTTTCAAACATTTTTATTTTACTAAAAATATTTTTAATTTTATGTTCATTTCTGATTATATCAGATTTTTGAATCCATTTTTTTTTATCAAATCTTATAAAAGATTCTTTTTTCTCAAAAAAGGTTATTCGAGCAGAAAAAGGAAGTTTTTCTTTAATAATATTTTTATATGAAGGGGTACTATAAATGTTAGCTTTTAAAGAAGATACTTTATAATCATAATTAAATTTTGATAAAAATTTTTTTTTTACTATATACCCTTTGTAATTATCTTGATAAAGTTTAATCTTCAACCATTTTCCATATTTCTTAATTACTTTAAATTTTTCTCCATATAACATTTGTGTTACTAAATCAGATGAGTGTGATTTATCTTTGTAAACATTAATTAATGAGTAATTATTGAAAAATTTATTTTTCACGAATATTTAATTTATCTTTTATCATCCACAAACAAATCAAAGATGGGATAACCATAATAGCTGTTATGATAAAGAAAGTTCCCCAGTCTCCATTTAACCAATCTACTAAAGCCCCCGAAGAAGATGCTAGAGTTGTTCGTCCTGCTGTTCCAATAGAAGCAAGTAAAGCGTACTGTGTAGCGGTATATGTTCTATCAACAAGTAATGAAATAAATGCAACAAAAGCAACAGTTGCAAATGCAGCAGCGATATCATCAAATATAACGGCGATCGCAAATAATAACTCAGACTTTCCGCTCCAGGCAAGCGCTGTAAATAGAAGGTTTGTTAAAGCCATTAGTATTCCTGCAAAAAACATTGCTTTTAAAACTCCAGATCTAATTACAAATAATCCTCCTAACAATGTGAATATTACAGTTGTTATCCAGCCAAGTGTTTTTGAATAGATAGCTATATCACCTTTAGAAAATCCTATTTCTTTATAAAAAACTATTGACATACGTCCAAGGAATGCTTCTCCTATTTTAAATAGGAAAACAAAACCTAAAATTCCAATCGCAATAGAAAAACCATTTTTTTTAAAAAAACTTATTATAGGACCACTTATTGTTCCAGCCAGCCAAGCAATTATATTATTTATTATATTTTTAGATCCAAGTTTTTTTTGTATTAATTGATCATTTTTTTTTTGACTTACATGTCTTTTTGTAGAATTCTTTTCATGAACAAACATTAATCCAATGTTCATTAAGATAACTACCACTCCTAAAATTAAGAAAGTTTTTTGCCAGTAATTTGCAATACCGATATTCTCAAAATATTGAGCTGTAAATAGAGATATAACTCCTCCTAATTTATAACCTGTCCACCAACCAACAACGGCCATTGCAGCGCCAGCAGCCATTGATTTACCCTCATTTTCTCCAATTTGTTCTATTCTTAAGGCATCTACAGTAATATCCTGAGTTGCTGAAGCAATTGCAATTATTAAACCAATTAAAATTAGTAATGCTAAATTTTCTGTAGGGTTAATTAAACTCCAAATTACCAAACATAGTAAAATTGAAATTTGCATTAAAACTATCCACCCTCTTCTGTGACCTAATTTTTTTGTTAGAACAGGTATTTGTATTCTGTCTATTAAGGGTGCCCATAAATAATTTATGGCGTAAACACTAAATATTAGTCCAGCCCAACCTATTGTTGATCGACTTAACCCTTCCTCTTTAAGCCATAAACTTAAACTACTACCAATTAAAACCCATGGGAACCCAGAGATTGCCCCAAGAAGTAAAATTCTGATCATTCTTTTATCAAAATAAATTGAAAAAGTTTCAGAAAGTTTTTGTTTTTTTTCTATTTTAATCATTCTTTAATTTTTCCAAAAGTTTGGAAAGAATAATACTAACAGTGCAAATATTTCAAGTCTACCTAATAACATACCAATACTTAAAACCCATTTTGAAAAAATAGGGATATCTTTAAAACTTCCATTTGGTCCAATAATTTCACCAAGCCCAGGACCTACATTAGAAATAGCTGTAGCAGCACCTGATATTGAAGTTATAAAATTTAATCCAGTTAATGATAGAAGTATAGATATTATAAAAAAAATGAGAAAATAAAGAAATATAAAAGAAATTATAGATGACATAAATTTTTCATTTATTTTTTGACTATTATATGTAGTTGGAAAAATGCCTCTTGGATAAATTATTTTTTTAATTTGGTTTTTAATAAATATCCATAATATTTGTATTCTAAATATTTTAATTCCACATGCAGTAGATCCTGCACATCCACCTATAAACATTAATATAAGAAAGAAAACTAATGAAAATTCACCCCAAAGATCAAAGTTAGAAGTTACATACCCTGTACCTGATAATATTGAAACTACATTAAATGTTGAAATTCTTAAGTTATTTAAAAAACTTTCGTCGTTATTTGATACCAGATAAATTAGCATTATCATTGTTGCAACTACACATATTTTGAATAGACCTTTTATTTGAATATCATCAAAAAAAATTTTTTTATTTCCAGATATATATTTTAAGTAAGCAATAAAAGGGATACTTCCAGCTATTATAAATATTATAGATATGACTTCAATTAATGGATTTTTAAAAAAACCAATTGACTCATTATAGTTTGAAAATCCACCAGTAGCTATTGTTGTCATAGAATGAGTTATACTATCAAACATATTCATTCCAGAAAAAAAATATGAAATCAAACAAAGTATTGTTAAAAATAAATAAATTAAAAAAATTCTTAAAGCAATTTCTCTTGATTTAGGAAGTATTTTTTCTGACGAGTCACTACTATCAATTTTAAATAATTGCATTCCACCAATCTTCATTAGTGGCATTAGAGTTATTGCCATTAATACAATACCAATTCCTCCCAACCATTGTAAAATAGCTCTCCATAACAACAATCCTTTGGGCATATTCTGTAAATTTTCAATTATTGTAGATCCTGTAGTTGTAATTCCAGACATACTTTCAAAAAATGAATCAGTAAAACTAAAATTCATATCAGATAAAAAAAATGGAAATGATCCAAAAATTGCAACACTTATCCATGATAAGGAAGTTAGTAGAAATGCTTGCTGTAAATTGATTTTTTTATCCTGATCTAAATTAGAGAGACAAAATAGAGATCCAGAAATTATAGTTATAATAGCAGAATTCACAAAAGTACTATTAAACTCGTTATAAATGATTTGAGCCATGATTGGAAAAATCATGAAAAAACCAAGAATAATTTGTAATATTCCTAAAATAAAAAAAATAGTTTTATTATTAGTCATTTTAAATAAAACAATATTTTAAGTTTTATAAATTTCAACAGAATAAGGGATAAAATTATCTATATTTTTAGTAATAAATTTAATAAATCTGTGTGTAGTGATAGATAAATCAATTATTGAAAAAACAACTGCATGGCCCTTTGTAGAGGCTAGAAAGCTCTTAAAAGAGCGTAAATCTTTATTTGAAAAAAAAGGTAAAATAATTCTTCAGACTGGTTATGGCCCAAGTGGACTACCGCATATCGGGACATTTGCAGAAGTTGCAAGAACCTCAATGGTAGTAAATGCATTAAACTATCTAACAGATATACCAAAAGAAATAATTACTTTTTCTGATGATATGGATGGTTTAAGAAAAGTACCTGATAATATTCCAAATTCAGAAGTCCTAAAAGATAATCTAGGAAAACCACTAACAGTTATTCCAGATCCATTTAAAAAATTTAAAAGTTTTGGAGAACATAATAATGAAATGTTAAAAAGTTTTTTAAATGAATTTAAATTTAATTATTTATTTAAAAGTTCAACTAAATTATATAAATCTGGATTTTTTAATGAGTCTCTAAGTCTAGTCCTAAATAAATATGAAGAAATTATGAATATAATCTTGCCAACTTTGGGAAAAGAAAGACAAAAAACTTACAGTCCCTTTTTACCAATTTGTCCAGATACAAATAAAGTTCTAGAGATTCCAATGATTGAAATAATTAAAGAAAAAAATCAAATAGTTTTCGATAATAATGGAAAAAAATTAGAAATTAATATTTTAAATGGAAATGCAAAACTTCAATGGAAAGTTGATTGGGCTATGAGATGGTATGCTCTTGATGTTGATTTTGAAATGTATGGAAAAGATTTAATAGAAAGTGCTATATTATCAAAAAAAGTACTTAATATTCTTGGAAAAAAAAATCCAAACGGTTTTGCCTATGAATTATTTTTAGATGCAAAGGGAGAGAAGATTTCAAAATCAAAAGGAAATGGAATCACAATTGAAGATTGGTTAAAATATGCTTCTCCAGAAAGTTTATCACTTTACATGTATCAAAATCCACAAAGAGCTAAAAAATTGTATCATGAGGTTGTTCCTAAAGCAGTTGATGAATATTTAGATCTTATAGAAAAATTTGAAAATCAAGAGGATTTAAAAAAAATTTTAAATCCTATTTGGCATGTTCATAACGGCAAACCACCTACAGAAAAAATAATTATGCCATTTTCTATGTTGTTAAATCTTGTTGGCACAAGTAACTCATCTTCAAAAGAACTTTTATGGAAATTTGTAAAAAAATATAAAAAAAATATAAATGAGAAACAACACCCAATTTTTGACAAACTTATAGGTTATGCAATTAATTATTTTAATGAAGTTGTAAAATTAAATAAAAAATTTAGAAAACCAAATAAGGAAGAAAAAGTAATATTGAATATTCTTATTGAAAAATTAAAAATGTGTGATGAAAAAATGAATCCAGAAGAAATTCAAACTATAATTTATTCAGTGGGTAAAGAAAATGGATATAGTAAGAATCTTAGAGAATGGTTTAAAACTATTTATGAGATTATTTTTGGTGACGAAAATGGTCCAAGATTAGGCTTTTTTATAAGTTTTTTTGGAATACAAGAGACAATTAAATTAATAGAAGAAAAAATAAAATAAAATGTTTTCATTTTTTAGACCTTTTATATTTAAATTAGAACCAGAAAGAGCGCATAGACTTGCGATTGAGTCTTTAAAATTAAATTATTTACCTAAATCATTTTTTAAAACAGAAAATGAGGAAATGCTTGAGATTAAAGCATTTAATAAAAAATTTCCTAATCCAATTGGTTTAGCAGCAGGTTTTGATAAAAGTGCAGAAGTATACAATTCACTATTTAGATTTGGGTTTGGATTTGTAGAAATTGGAACAGTCACTCCAGTCAAACAATATGGAAATCCCAAACCAAGAATATTTAGACTAGAAAGAGATGAAGCCATGATAAACAGATTAGGTTTTAACAATGATGGTATAAAATTAATTTCTGAAAGAATTACTAAAAATAAATCTAATGGTATTTTAGGAATTAATATTGGTCCAAATAAAAATACTGAAAATCAAGAAGAAGATTTTATTTTAGGTTTTAAAAATTTTTATAATTTAGCAGACTATATAACTATTAATATATCTTCCCCAAATACCGAAAATTTAAGAGATTTTCATCAAGTTGAAAAATTAATTAAATTATTAAAATTAATAAAAAAAGAAAAAGAAAAATATAATTCTCAAATACCAATAATGTTAAAGATATCTCCAGATATAGAAGATAAAACAATAGAAGAAATAGCTGATGTTGCAATTAATAATTCTATTACAGCGTTAATATTAACAAACACTACAAATAAGAATAGGAATAAATTAATTGAAAGTAATAAAAATGAGATTGGAGGTTTATCTGGTAAACCATTAGAAAATATTTCAAATAATTTAATTAAAAAATTTTATAAAAAACTTAAAAATAAAGTTTTAATTATAGGAGTAGGTGGAATAGATTCGGGAAAATCAGCTTATAATAAAATTATTTCTGGAGCTACTCTTCTTCAACTTTATACAGGTATGGTTTACAAAGGTCCTGAAGTTGTAAAAAATATTAAAAAAGATTTAATTAATCATCTAAAGCAAGATGGGGTTAAAAACTTTAAAGAAATTATTGGCCAGGGAAATTAACCAAGATTCGAAAGTTTTGGAAAAATTTCAAGGATATAATATCCTAGTACTTGTAATTGATTAGTTAATATTAATAATCCTGTAATAAGTAGGATAGAACCACCCGTTTTGGTAATAACCGGCATTAACTTTTTTAAATTTTTTGATACAATTAAAAATCTATTCATAGCATAACCTGATAAAATAAATGGAATAGCTAAACCTAAGGAATAAAATATAAGTAATAATATACTTTTATAAAATGTTTCTTCAACAGCTGCTAAAGCTAGTATTGAACCTAAGACAGGACCAATACAAGGCGTCCACCCAAATCCAAAAGCAGCACCAACAAGAATAGGAAAAAATAAGTTGTTATTAAATCTTTTTGTGTAATATTTTTTTTCTTTATTAAGTATATTTAATTTAATTATTCCAATAAATTGTAATGAAAATAAAATGATTATTAAACCAGCAATTATTCTCAATTCATTTGAATATGTTATGAATACTTTGCCTAACAAAGATGCGGTTGCTCCAAAAATAATAAATACAAATGAAAAACCCAATGAAAAAAAGATTGATTTTAATAATACATTTTTTTTATTAACTGCTAATTCATTTAAATTTTGCCCAGATATGTAAGAAATATAACCAGGTATTAAGGGTAAAACACATGGGGAAAGAAAACTTAGTAGTCCAGCAAAAAATGCTAAGGTTAAATTAAAGCTCATTTATTAATATAAATTTAAGGTTATATTTCCATAATTAACAGAATTTATAATTATTCCTCAAAAATATGACTGTCAATAGATATATAATCTTGACCTATAATCAGACAACATCTATACCGTCATTTAAATAAAATATATTATGTCTAGAAAATGTGAACTTACTGGTAAAATTCCTTTGGCAGGACACAAAGTGAGTCATGCGAATAATAAGGTTAAAAGAAGATTTTTACCAAATCTAAAAAAGGTTACTTTTACTAGTGATCTTTTGAAAAGAAGAATAAAATTAAGTGTTACTAATGCTGCAGTAAGAACTGTAGATAAAAAAGGTGGATTTGATCTTTTTTTAAAAAGTTCTAGATCTAAAAATCTTTCCTCAAAAGTAAAAAAATTAAAAAAATCAATATTTACAAAATTAAATTAGTATAAATAAATAATGAATAAAGTCTTTACAATACTGGCTTTTTCAATGGGATTGGTAGTACTTGCTTCTAATTATTTAGTACAATTTTCTGTACAATATTTTAATTTGTCAGAATTATTAACTTATGGCGCATTTAGTTATCCAGTGGCATTTTTAATTACTGATTTGGCTAATAGAAAGTACGGGAAAATAGTTGCTAGAAAAATTGTTTATATTGGTTTTGTTATAGGTATTACATTTACATTTTTATTTTCTACAAATTTTTCAGATCTTATTTCAATAAGAATTGCAATAGGTTCTGGTACAGCTTTTATAGTTGCACAATTATTAGATGTAAAAATTTTTGATAAACTAAGAAATAAAGTTTGGTTTATAGCACCAATAACTTCTTCTTTGATAGGCTCAACAGTTGATACATTTTTATTTTTTTCTATATCATTTTATGGAACTGGAATAAACTGGGTTACTCTATCTTTTGGTGATTTAATGGTTAAAATTTTTGTTGCTTTATTGATGCTTATTCCTTTTAGATTATTACTAGATGTATTTGAAGAAGAAGCAAAAGTAAAATATTTTTAATTTATGTTAAAACTATTTATATAAAAATTTATATGCTAATATTTTATAGGCTAATTTAGCAACTAAAAAATTATAAGAATTAAATCCTTTAATTGGAGACAATTCATTTATATCAACTCCAACTATATTAGAGTTTTTTGCAGCAATCTTAATAATATTTAAAG
Source organism: Candidatus Pelagibacterales bacterium (assembly GCA_004213155.1). Lineage (GTDB taxonomy): Bacteria > Pseudomonadota > Alphaproteobacteria > Pelagibacterales > Pelagibacteraceae > MED-G107. The sequence goes on along the minus strand of SHAN01000011.1, from coordinate 14,608 downwards.
TTTCATCCCATAATAATCCTCCAGGCTCAGGAGTTCCTGTTGCTGGCATAATACTTAAATCTAACCCATCAACATCAAAGGTTAAATAAACAGTTTTATTTTTTATCATTTTTTTAAATTTATTTAAGTTCCACCTAGCCTTATCTTTCGCCCAAAAAATATTAATTCTAGATGAGTTTTTTTTTAAAAAAGGTAATTCACTTTTTGAAATATTTCTTATACCAAATGAAATTAAAGAAACATTTTTATGGTCTAAGCATCTTTTAATTGCTGATGCATGTGAAAATTTTTCACCATTATAACTTTCTCTTAAATCTGCATGTGCATCAAAATGTAATAAACATATTTTTTTATATTTTTTTACAAATGGAGCAATACATCCTGGTGTAATTGAATGTTCACCACCAAATGTAATTGGAAAGAGTTTTTTATCTAAAATTTCTTTATTTATATCTGACATCTTTTTAAGAGATTTTTTTATGTTTTTATTAATTTTAAAAGGTTTTAAGGTTTTAATTCCTATTTTTTTATATGGCTCACAGTGTAATTCTTCATCATATAATTCTACCTGATGTGAAGCTTTAATAATTTCTTTTGGTCCATTTCTAGTACCACCACCGTAACTAACAGTTTTTTCAAGTCCGAAAGGAACTACTACTACTTTTTCTTTAAAATCAAATTTATTATCAATCCCAAGAAATCCTTTTTTATTTGAGAGATATTTCACTGTTTATCCTATTCTTTTTATTTAAATATTTTCGAAAATTTTTTCCTATCTCTCTTTTTCCAATTACCTTTATGATAAGCATCACTAGCAATTAATGGCAGAACGCTAGTTGCTTCTGCAAAAACCATTTGCTCTTTTGTTATATCAACTTTGCCCCAAGAACTTGCCTCCTTTAAAGTAGAACTACTACAAGCCCCATCTCTAGAGTCAGCAACCGTGATTTGTACAGCATACTTATGCATATTAACTTCTTTACCCAAAAGTTCAGCACAAATAACGGTGTCTTGAACAAAATTTTTAGGAACTCCTCCACCAATCATGAATAAACCAGATCCCTTAGATCGTATTTTTATTTCTGTTAATTCGCGAAACTCTCTCACAGAGTCAATTGTTATATGTTTTTTAGGATTTTTTTCTTGATGGATGACTAAACCAAAGCCAGCGCTCGAATCTGTAAAAGCTGGACAAAATATTGGAACATCATTGTCAAACGCCGTTTCAATTAAAGAGTTTTTTTTCTTAGAATTTTTCTTTAAATATTTGCCCATTTCATAAATAAATTCTCTAGAAGTGTAACTTCTTGGCTCTAAAGTATCTGCAATCTCACATATTTTTTTATCACATTCTTGTAATTCATCTTCATCAATATAGGTATCATAAATTCTATCAATATAATTTTTTCTTAATTCAGTATCATCTTGAAATTGTGATCCTTGATAATGCTTGAAACCTAAAGCTTCAAAAAAATCCATATCTACTATTGATGCTCCAGTCGCAATAATGGCATCTACCATATTGTATTTAACTAGATCTTTATAAATATTCATGCATCCAGCTGCTGAGGTTGATCCAGCAAGAGTTAAAAAAATAGTGCAATCTTTATCTTTTATCATTTCATTAAAAATATTTGCAGCGTGGGCAGTTTCTCTTGAAACAAAAGACATTTTTTCCATAGAAGAAATAATTTTTCGTGAGTCGAACGAAGTGATATCAATGTGTTCTACAGGTTTTTTTAGTAAATCTTTTTTACTGTTGTGTCCTAGATTTTTTTTATCTACCATTAAGCAACAAGCGTAGCTTTGTTAATGTCTTTATTGTACATAGTCATTATTGGAGCATCTTCTACTTCATAGATATCATTTGAATAAAATCCGTTAAACTGAGTTCTGAATGTAAGTCCATAAGCACCTAGTTGACCCAATTCTATATAATCATTTTCTTTAATATTATTTGGAAGAATAAATGGTCCTTTCATATAATCCATACTATCACAAGTTGGTCCGAAGAAATCAAAAGGAGTTAATTTTTTTGAAATTATTCTCCCATTTGTAATTAAACGTGATGGAAAAACGATGTTAGGTGTTCCAGCATCAAATAATGTTCCGTAAGTACCATCATTAATATAAAGTTTTTGTTTTTTTCTTAAATTAACTCTTACAATTGTTGATCCACTTTCTGCAACAATAGCTCTACCTGGTTCACATAGAATTTCAGGTAGTTTATCTAATTTTAAATTATTTAATCCTTTTTTAATTTCATCCAGATAGTTATCTAAAGATTGAGGAATTAAGTCGGGATAAATTGTAGGAAAGCCACCTCCAATATTTATATAGTCAGGTATAATTTTTGTTTTTTTAATTACATTTCCTATTTCAGCAATTCCTTTTGTATATGAAATTGGATGCATACACTGTGATCCAACATGAAAACTTAATCCAATTTTATTAGCATATTGTTTTGTAAGCCTAAATAATCCTAATGCTTCTGAATTCAAAGCACCAAATTTTTTTGATAAATCTATCTCAGCATGTTCGTTTGAAACAGATAGTCTTACAAATAATTCTAGATCTTTTGCATGTTCAGTTGACTCAATAATTTTTATAAGTTCATCTTTTGTATCTAAAGAAAAAGCCTTAACTCCAAATTTGAAATAAGCCTCACGGATATTTTCTCGACTTTTCACTGTGTGCATATATGAGCATTTTGCTTTATTGTTAATTTTTTTAATATCTTGAATTTCTTGAATTGATGCTACATCAAAGTTTTCAATTCCACTTTGTACAATTGTCTTTAGTACTTCTGGGTGAGGATTTGTTTTTACAGCGTATAGAGTTTTTCCAGGAAATTTATTTTGAAAATATTTAGACGCTATTTGTATTGATTTTTTTCGAATACAATAAACTGGTCTTTCAGGTTTTAGTTGACTAACTAGCTCATCAACTGTTTTAAATTTTTGCACTTAATTATGCCCCTCAAAAAAATTTAAACAAAAAAACTTTTAAAAATTAATTAAAAAAGTTTATAATTTTGCAGAATTAAGTGAATAAGCCTCTAAAGTAAAGTAATAATTTATGTTGAATTATATTTTTTTATCCCCATATGTGTATTATGAATAATTCAAATATAGCACAAAATTCAAAAAAAATAGGCGATTTTGAGGATAAATCTCTATTGATAGTAGATGATGACAATCCTTTTAGAGATAGACTAGCTCGTGCTATGGAAAAAAAGGGGTTTAAAGTAACTCAAGCAGAAGGTGTAAAATCAGGTATTCAAAAAGTTATTCAATCAGAGCCTGCTTTTGCAGTAATTGATTTAAGACTTGGTGATGGAAATGGACTTGAGGTAGTAAAACAGATTCAAAAATCAAAAAAAGATAGTAGAGTTATTATGCTTACTGGATATGGAAATATATCAACAGCAGTATCAGCAATTAAAAGTGGTGCGATTGATTATTTGGCGAAACCAGCAGATGCAGAAGATGTTGAGAAAGCTTTACTTGCAGATCCAAATTTAAAAGCAGCTCCACCAGAAAATCCTATGTCAGCAGACCGTGTAAAATGGGAACATATACACAGAGTATTTGAATTATGTAATAGGAATGTCTCTGAAACAGCGCGTAGGCTAAAAATGCATAGGAGAACTTTGCAAAGAATTCTTTCTAAGAGATCACCTAGATAATATTTCTAATTTTTTTTATTTTTGGATATAAAATAGTAAGTATAGATAGTTTAAATAACTCAGCTAATAAAAAGGGTTCAGCCCCAAGTTTAAATACTGGTTTATCCCATCCAATTATCATTCCTAACCATGCTAATCCCATGACATAAATAAACGAAACAGCAAATGTAAGTTTAAAAAATATCATTAAGTAATTTTTATTCATTTGAAAATATCCAGATATAAATACTGCAAAAAGAAAACCAATTAAGTAACCCATTGTTGGACCGATAAAATAGATTATTCCAATTCCTTTTTCAGGAGAGTTTGAAAATACAGGTAATCCAATTATTCCCTCAAATAAATAAAGACCCACACTTGCTAAACCAATTTTATAACCAAAAGCAATTCCTAAAAATAAAACAACAAATGTTTGCATTGTCATTGGAACAGGATAAAAAGGTATTTTAATTTTTGCAGATATAGTTAAAAGTATTGAGCTTGCAACTACTATTAAAAATAATTTTATAATCTTATAATTTGAGCTTGTTGAAAGTATTTTCATATCTATCTAATATATTTATTTATACAGTAAAATCTAGTTTTTTGTTAATTCAATAAAAACATCTTCTAAATCACCATCATCAGTTGAAATATCAAGTATATCAACGTTTTCATTTTTAATAATTTTTATAATTTCTTCAATTTTAATTTTTTCTTTGTCATATGATATTATAATTTCATTTTCATTATTTGATAAAATATTTATTTTAAAAGATTTTAAGTTTAGAACATTAATTTTTTTATTTAATCGAAAAGTAATTTTTTTTGTTTTAATTCTATCTACTAAATTTTTTGTAGTATCTAATGCAACTAATTTTCCTTTATTTAATATAGCAATTCTATCGCATAGTTCTTGTGCTTCAAATAAATAGTGAGTAGTAAGAATAATAGTTACACCTAATTTATTTAATAATTTTACGTTTTTCCAAAGAGTCTGCCTAAGATCTACATCAACACCAGCAGTTGGCTCATCCAAGACTAATATCGTTGGCTGATGAACCATTGCTTTGGCAATTAGTAGTCTTCTTTTCATTCCGCCCGATAAACTTCTTGAATAAGTGTCTTCTTGTTTGTCTAAAGAAACCATTTTAAGGATAGTTTTAGTAATCCTATCTTTTTTTTTAACACCATACATGCCTGCTTGAAGTTCAAGCAATTTTTTTGCACTAAAAAAAGGATCAAGATTAACCTCTTGTGGCACTATGCCTATTGAAGCTCTTACCTGTCTAGGATTTTTATCAAGATCAAACCCCCAAACATTTACTTCACCATTAGTTTTTATTACTGTTCCAGCTAAAATACTTAGAAATGTTGTCTTGCCAGCTCCATTAGGGCCTAATAAACCAAATATTTCACCTTCTTTCACTTCTAAGTTTAAATTATCAAGGGCAGGAAGCAAATTTCCAGAATTATTGGAGTAAATTTTTGTTAATTTTTTTACAGAAAGAACATTTTTTTTATTCATAAAAGTTTATAACAAATACAACAGTTAGACAATTTAAGATAATATTATTTTATGGATTCTATAAAAAAAAATCATCATTATTATTTAGTTGATGGATCTGGTTATATTTTTAGAGCATATTACGCACTCCCTCCATTAACGAGGAAGAGTGATGGCTTACCAACTGGTGCTGTAAGTGGATTTTGTAGTATGCTTTACAAATTGCTTGAGGATACTAAATTAGCAGACAAAAAAGATAGAGCCACACATTTTGCTGTAATTTTTGATTCTGCACGAAAAACTTTTAGAAATGATATCTATGAAGATTATAAGGCAAACAGAGGTGAAGCACCTGAAGATTTAATTCCTCAATTTGAATATTTTAGAAAATCTGTAGAAGCTTTCAATCTTCCTTCTATTGAAATGTTAAATTATGAAGCTGATGATTTGATTGCAACCTATACTAAGCAAATTTTAAAAGAAGGATCTAAAGTAACTATTGTTTCTTCAGATAAGGATCTTATGCAATTATTAAGAAAAGATGTAAGGATTTTTGATCCGATGAAAAATAAGGTTTTAAATTTAGAAGATGTAAAAAATAAATTTGGCGTTGAGCCTAATAAAGTAATTGATGTCCAGGCCTTAGCTGGAGATAGTAGCGATAATGTTCCTGGTGTACCAGGTATTGGAATAAAAACTGCATCAGAATTAATAAATAATTATAAAACTTTGGAAAATTTACTAGATAAAGCTGATGAAATTAAACAAAATAAAAGAAGAGAAACACTTATTAACAATAAAGAGAAAGCAATTATAAGTAAAAAATTAGTTACATTAAAAGATGATGTACCAACAAAAGATTTATTAGAAAGTTTTAAACTAAAAACTATTAATAAAGAACTATTATACACTTTTTTAAGAGAAATGGAGTTCAATAGACTACTAAGTAGTGTAATTTCAAATTATGGCGAACCAATTAATAAAGCCAAATCATTAATAGAAAAAAAAATAGAAGTTAATATAAAAAAATACATAACAATAAAAAATTTAGAAGAACTTGATTATTGGATTAAGTTAGCTGAAGAAAAGGGAGAATTTGCTGTAGATACTGAAACAAATTCTTTAGATCCACAAAAAGCAGAACTGGTTGGCATATCTATGTGTGTTGAAGAAGGAAAAGCTTGTTATATACCTTTTGCTCATGGACCAAATAATAAGTTAATAAAAAAAGAAGTTTTAAAAAAACTTAAACCATTATTGGAAGATAAAAGTACAAAAAAAATTGGTCAAAATATTAAGTATGATTTAATTATATTTTTTAATAATGGGATAAAATTAAATTCTATAGAAGACACAATGTTAATGTCCTATACTTTGGATGCAGGAAGCCATAGACACAATATGGATTTACTTTCCGAGATACACTTAAATCATAAAACTATTAAATTTAAAGATATTGTTGGATCAGGAAAAAATCAAATTACTTTTGACAAAGTAGATATAGATAAAGCAACAGAATATGCTGCAGAAGATGCAGATATTACTCTTAGACTTTACAAAATTTTTTTAGAAAAATTAAAAAATGAAAAATTATTAAATATTTATGAATTATTTGAAAAACCAATGGTTTATATTTTAGCAAAAATGGAAATTCAAGGTATTAAAATAGATAAAGATTTATTGAAAAAAACTTCAAAAAATTTTGAAATTGAAATTAAAAAATTAGAAAAAAAAATTTTTAAAATTTCAAAAAAAGAATTTAATATAGGTTCTACAAAGCAGCTTGGTGAAGTAATGTATAATGAACTTAAAATTTCTAATCTAAAAAAAACAAGAAAAGGCAGCTTTGCTACAAGCGCCAGTGTTTTAGAGGATCTTGCTTTTAAAGGAAATAAATTGCCCAAATTAATATTAGAATGGAGACAATTATCAAAGTTAAAAAATACTTACTCTGATGCTTTACCTGAACATATAAATAAAAAAACAAACAGAGTTCATACTTCTTTTTTGTTAGCAGCAACTACCACCGGAAGACTAGCTTCAAGTGATCCTAATTTACAAAATATTCCAATTAAAACAGAAGATGGTAAGTTGATAAGAAAATCATTTATTGCAGAGAAAGATCATACACTAATTTCTGCAGATTATAATCAAATAGAAATGAAAATTTTAGCAGATTTAGCAGATGTTAAAGAATTAAAAAAAGCATTTAAGAATAATGAAGATATTCATTCACTTACAGCAAGTCAGGTATTTAATTTAAGTTTAAAAAATATTGATAGTGAAAGTAGAAGGAAAGCAAAAGCAATAAATTTTGGTATTATTTATGGAATTTCACAATACGGTTTAGCTAAACAAATTTCTGTTTCTAACAATGAAGCGTCTGAATTTTTAAATTCTTATTTTATTAAGTTTCCAGAAATCAAAGAATATATGAATTCAACAATTAAGTTTTGTAGAAAATCTGGATACGTAAATAATATTTTTGGAAGAAGGTGTCATATGCCATCAATAAATGATAAAAATTTTAATATAAGAAACTTTCAAGAAAGAGCAGCAATTAATGCTCCCATACAGAGTTCAGCTGCTGAAATAATGCGTTTAGCTATGATAAGACTAGATAAAAAAATTCAGGATATTAAAAATGTAAAATCTAAAATGTTATTGCAGATACATGATGAGCTTATTTTTGAAGTAGGGAAAAAAGATATAAAAAAAATTATACCTATAATTCATTCAGAAATGAGTAGTGTTCAAAAAAGCGAACTACATTCCTTCTCTATTCCTTTAACAGTAGACATTAATCATGGAGATAATTGGGGAATACTTCATTAATTAAATTGAATGTCTTGCCCAAATTAAGACAATTTAGTATTTTTATATGTAAATATATTATTTATGAAAAATACTATTGCATTGATTGATGATGATCGAAATATACTAACCAGTATCAGCATGGCCTTAGAAAAAGAAGGTTTCTTAGTTCAAACTTATATAGATGGAGAAAGTGCTTTAATTGGTCTAACAAGAAGTCCACCAGACCTTGCTGTAATTGATATTAAAATGCCAAGAATGGATGGAGAAGAACTTTTAAAAAGATTAAGAAAAAAAACATCGTTACCAGTTATTTTTTTAACATCTAAGGACGAAGAGATAGATGAATTATTAGGATTAAAATTAGGTGCTGACGATTTTGTTAAAAAATCAGGAGGATTTTCTATTAAAGTATTGATTGAAAGAATTAGATTACAGTTAAGAAAAAAAAATCTAGGACATCAAGAAGAAAATAAAAATATTATATCACATGGAAAATTAAGGTTAGATCCAGCACAATTAGAGTGTGAGTGGGGAGGGATGGAGTTACCGGAAAAATTAACAACTACTGAATTTTTGATTGTAAAGGAATTAGCCAAAAGACCTGGCATAATAAAGGAAAGATCACAACTAATGGATATTGCCTATAAAGAAAATTCTGAAATAGAGGACCGAACTATAGATAGTCATGTAAAAAGAATTAGAAAAAAATTTAAAAAAGTAGATCAGGGATTTTCTTCAATTGAAACACGCTATGGAAGTGGTTATAGATGGAATGTTAAATAATAATGTTTTCGATTTTAAAAAGTCCTTCAATTTTAAAAAAATTTTTATTAATTAATTTAATAATTTTTATAATTATTGGATTATTTACAATAATATATTTGAAAAATATTGAACCAAATTTAATTAAAAATAAATCAGATAATCATTTTAAAATTATTAGTAATACAATTGGACATATTAATAGGCTAAATATAAATTTTCAAAAAAAAGAAATAAATTCATTTCTTACCTCAACAAGATTTTTGTTTCAAAGTTTAGATAGAGTAATTTTTTACGATAATAATTTTCAATTAATAGGTGATACAGATTCACTTGATTTAGATGCTAGATCTTTTTCAAGAAGTCTTACAATAACAGAACAAAGTATAGGTGATTTAGAAAAAAAAAATAATAATAAAAATAAAAAAAAAAATAATAATGAAAAACCTAATTTTAAAATTAAAGACCTACTTGTAAAATACAAAAATTCTAAAAGTTATGGTGAAACCAAAAGTTTTGGTCAAAAATATAATAATAACTTTTATGTTTTTACAGTTAAGAATTTTAATAAAGATGAAAAAAATATAGGTTATATAATAATATCTGAGATTTCAAATGAAATTAGAACGGCAATTAATGAAAGAAAAAATTTCATTTTGAGAACAGCTTTTATAGCTGGTTTAGTTTTATTAGTTTTTTCTTTTGTGCTAAATAAGTATTTTTTGAAACCTATTAAAAATCTAGTTGACTATACAAAATCAATAAAAGAAAAAGAAAATAGTCATAATTATCTTAAAAAATTTATAAAAAGAAAAGATGAAATTGGACAATTATCAAAATCATTAAATGTTATGACAGAAGATTTATATAAAAGAATTAATATTGCTGAAACTTTTTCAACTGATTTAGTGCACGAAATTAGAAACCCTCTTGCTTCTTTAAAAAGTGCCTCAGAAATTATTGCAGAAACTGAAGATTCTAAAAAAAGGTTAAAACTTATTAATATTATTTCACATGACGTTGAAAGAATAGAGAGACTGATTACTGATTATTCTCAGATGCTTAAAGATGAAGCTATCTTATCTAGAGAAAAAATGAAAAAAATTAATATTACATCTATAGTTAGATCAGTAGTTGATGATTTTAATGGCATAGCTAATTCAAAAAACAATATAAAAGTTCGGTTTAATATTATTCCTAAAGATGAAAATGAAATTTATATTATAGGTTTAGAAAATCGTATTGAACAAATTCTTGCTAATTTATTAGATAATTCAATTTCTTTTAGCCCTCCAAATAGCGAAATAAATGTATCATTAATTAAAAATAAAGACCTAATAATTATGAGGGTAGAAGACCAAGGAATGGGTTTTAGTGAAAAAAATACTAATAAAATTTTTGAAAGATTTTATAGCAATAGGCCTGAAAAATTTGGAGAACATAGTGGATTAGGTTTAAATATAGTCAAAAACTTAGTCGAGGTTCATGGAGGATCAATAATAGCATCAAATAAAAGTGAAGAAAAAGGTGCAAAAGTAGATATAAATTTTCCAACAGCAGGCGTCAATTAATTCTATTGATTATATTTTATATTATTGTTAAAAGACCCACTTCATGACAGATTATAAAGTTAAAGACATCAACGAAGCAGATTTTGGAAGAAAAGAAATTTCTCTAGCAGAAACTGAAATGCCAGGTTTAATGGCGCTAAGAGCTGAAAATAAAGGAAAGTTTCCCCTTAAGGGAGCAAAAATTCTTGGTTGCTTACACATGACAATCCAAACAGCTGTTCTAATCGAAACATTAGTAGATTTAGGTGCTGAAGTAAGATGGTCTTCATGTAATATTTTCTCAACTCAAGATCATGCTGCTGCAGCTATTGCAAAAGCCGGAATTCCTGTGTTTGCTTGGAAGGGTGAAACAGAGGAAGAATATTGGTGGTGCGTTAAACAGACAATAGAAGGAAAAAAAGGCTGGAAGCCAAATATGATACTTGATGATGGTGGTGATTTAACTGCGTTAATGCATAAAGAATATAAAGATTTACTTAAAGATATTAAAGGGGTTTCTGAAGAAACTACTACAGGAGTATTGGCTCTTAAAAAAATGGAGGCTTCAGGAGAGTTACTTGTACCAGCCATTAATGTAAATGACTCAGTAACTAAATCTAAATTTGATAATTTATATGGATGTAGAGAAAGTTTAGTTGATGGTATTAAAAGAGCAACCGATGTTATGATGTCAGGAAAAGTTGCAATAGTAGCAGGATTTGGTGATGTAGGAAAAGGAAGTGCTGCGTCTTTAAGAATGAGTGGTGCTAGAGTCCTAGTAACAGAAACTGACCCAATATGTGCCCTTCAAGCAGCTATGGAAGGTTATGAAGTAGTTTTAATGGATGACATGATTAAAGAAGCAGATATTATAGTCACTGCAACTGGAAATAAGGACATAGTTACTGCTGATCATATGAGAGATATGAAAGATAGGGCTATACTTTGTAATATTGGTCACTTTGATAATGAAATTCAAGTCGAATCACTAAAAAATTATAAGTGGGATGAAATAAAACCTCAGGTTCATGAAGTTACAAAACCAGATAATAAAAGAATTATTTTATTAGCGGAAGGAAGACTTGTAAATTTAGGATGTGGTACCGGTCATCCAAGTTTTGTTATGAGTGCATCTTTTACTAACCAAACAATAGCTCAAATAGAACTTTGGAATAACTCTGACAAATATGAAAAAAAAGTGTACGTATTACCGAAACACCTTGATGAAAAAGTTGCAAGATTACATTTAGAGAAGGTTGGAGCAAAATTAACAAAATTATCAAAAGATCAAGCAGATTATATTAGTGTAACAACTCAAGGACCTTATAAGCCAGATACTTATCGTTATTAACGATATATATTGATGAAAATTTCATCTCTTAAAGATTTAGAAAAAATAGCAAACAAAATTAAAAAAGACATTTTACCTGGCGATAATTTATTTCTATATGGAGAAATAGGAGTCGGCAAAACTACTTTTTCAAGATTATTAATTAATGGATTAGAAAAAGATTATAATTTACAACAAAGTGAAGTGCCCAGTCCTACTTTTAATATTGTTTTTGAGTATGAAATAAACAATATGGTTATTAAACATTATGATCTTTATCGTATTCAAAAAAAAGAAGACATTATAAATTTGGGAATATTTGCAAATAAAGATAAAGATATTACACTAATCGAGTGGCCAGAATTATTAGAAATTATGCCAAATGATAGAATTAACTTATATTTTGAATATTCAAAAAATATGGAAAGTAGAAAGTTAACCATTAAAGGCTCAGGTAGATTTAAAGATTATGATTTTGAGAAATAATAACTTGAAATTATTATCTGGAGATGCTTCTCATAGAGTCTTTTTTAGAAAATTTAATAAAAAAAGTAGTATCATTGTATACGCGAAAAAAGATAAGAGAAAAAATCTTTTAATATATTCAGCGATAAATAAAATTTTAAATAGCAGCAACCTATCTGCACCAAAGTTAATTTCAGAAAATTATAAAAAAAACTTTATCGAGATAACTGATTTTGGTGATAAAACAATTTTTCAAAATATTAAAAAAAAAAAAAATAAATTTAGTGATTATAAAAAAATTGTAGAATTACTTTTAATACTTCAAAAAATAAATAAAAAAAAAATAAAAAATTTTAATAAAAAATATTATAAATTACCTAAATATTCTTTAAAAATATTAATTCAAGAATCGGATTATTTTTTTAATTGGTATTTACCTTTAATATTTAACAAAAAAAAGGTTAATTATATGAAAAAAAAATATCGAATAAAATTAAATACAATTTACAAAAAGTTAAAACAAAAAAATAATTTTTTTGTACATAGAGATTTTCATGTTTCAAATTTAATGTACTATAAAAAAAAAATATGCATAATTGATAGTCAAGATGCATTGTATGGAAATGCAGCATATGACTTAGCATCACTTGTAGATGATGTAAGAATTAAAACTTCCAAGGATTTAAAAAATAAAATTCTAAGTTTTTATCTAAATAAATGTGATAAAAAAATTCAATTAAATTTAAAAGACTTTATTCATGATTTTAATATTTTATCAGTTCAAAGAAATTTAAAAATTCTAGGTATTTTTGCAAGGTTATTTAAAAGAGATAAAAAAAATATGTATTTAAAACTATTACCATATACTTGGAAATTATTAGATTTAAGAATGAAAAATAATAAATATTTTAATAATATATACAGAGAGTTGAGTAAAGATATTCCAAATAGAATAAAGAATAAAAGATTTAATGAAAATTAAAAAAGCAATAATTTTAGGTGCTGGATTTGGAAAAAGATTAAACCCTCTTACACTAAGTATACCAAAACCTTTATTAGAGATAAAAGGGCAGTCACTATTAGAAAATACAATTAATATTTTGATAAAATATGGCATTGAGGAAATTTCAATTAATACTCACTATCTAGCAGACAAAATTAAAGATTACATAAAAAAAAAAAATTTTAGTTGTGTAATAAATTTAGTTAACGAAAAAGAAAAAATTCTTAATACTGGAGGTGGTATATTTAATATATCAAGAAGTTTTTTAAATGAATCATTTTTAGTTATTAATCCAGATACTATATGGACTGAAAAATATTTAGAGGAATTTAAAAAAATTGAAAAGATATTTTTTTTAAAAAAAATAAAAAACATTTTGTTAGTTGTTAAAAATAATAAAAGTTTTGATAAAAATTTAAAAGGAGATTTTAGATTAGATAATAATATTTTATCGAGGAATAATTTTAAAAACAATGATTATATTTATACTGGTTTTCAAATATTAAATAATGAAGTATTTGATAATTGTAAAATAGAACCTTTTTCAATAAATGATATATGGAATAAATTGATTTTTCAAAAATCATTATATGGTTTTGAAAGTAACGAAAATTTTTTGCACATAACAAATATTGATATTTATAAAAAATTAAAAGACTAAATATTTATTAAAAGATTTTTTTTTCGTTTATCATCTAAATAGTAACACTTCTCAATCTTTAATTTTTTATTAAGACTAATCATTAATGGATTTCCTGTTGGTATTTCAAGTTCCCAAATTTTATTATTTGATAGTTCAAATAAATATTTACATAAAGCTCTTATAGAATTTCCATGAGCTACAATAATAATATTTTTTTCTTGGGTAAGTAATTTTTCAATATTTTTTTTGTAGTAAGGGATTGCACGCTCATAAGTATCTTTGAGAGACTCCGTATCAGGAATCTTATCTTGATTGATATCTTTATATATATTTATATTTAGTGGATGATATTGACTATTTTTATTTAATGGAGGTGGTGCCATATCCCATGATCTTCTATAAGAATGAATTTTTTCATTTCCATATTTTTTTTTCATTTCATCTTTATTAAGACCAGTAAATTTACCATAATGCCTTTCATTTAATTCCCAAGCCTTAATAATTTGGTTTGGATCAATTCGTATAGTGTTCATTATTAATTTAAGGGTATTGATTGCTCTTTTTTGATATGATGAAAAATAACTATCAATTTTAATACTAGTTTTTTTTATTAATTCGCCTGCTTTACAAGCTTCTAATTTTCCTTCAGGAGTTAAATCTACATCTACCCACCCAGTAAATTTTTTTAAGGCATTCCATTCACTTTGCCCATGTCTTACAATAATTAAATTACTCATTTGTATTATTTTTTTGATGATAATATAAATTATAAATATGAAGTATATAAATATTTTTAAAAATAAATCTTTTATTAATTTTAAGTCCCTATTTCACTTAGCAAATTTTTTATTGATAATATTTTAT
>SHAN01000010.1 GCA_004213155.1 Candidatus Pelagibacterales bacterium | reverse complement strand
CAGCTATTGCATCAAGTGTCTTTGTTACTACTATTACAGATGTAATTGGATTTGTTTCATTTCTTGGTGTTGGTGCTTATTATTTTTACTAAATATTATCAATCAATCTGACTTTTTTTATATAATAAGCTATAAAAATTTTATAAGTTTTAGTTTTATTATTAATTTTTTTATTAGTTTTTAAATCAATTATTTCAAGATAATCAATTTTGTTAGCTCCAATTTCTATTATTTTTTTTTTAAGTTTTATTATTATCTGATTATAATTTTTATTATTTATTAAACTTTTATTTCTTTTAATGATTTTATATATATTTGATCCAATTTCTTTATCATCATTAGAGAGTAAATAATTTCTTGTTGAAAGAGCCATTCCATCTTTATATCTGATTGTTTTACAAGGAATAACTTTTGTCTTATGTTTATATTTTATATAGTTTTTTATTAACCATAATTGTTGAAAGTCTTTTATTCCTAAAAATATATATTTAGGCTTTATTAGTTTTAGAAATCTATCTATTACATCAACTACACCTTCGAAATGATTAGGCCTAAATTTCCCACATAAAAGTTTACTAAATTTATCAATTTTAATTTTTATTTTTGTTTTTTTTTTATATATTTCACTTTTTTTTGGTATGAAAACTACATTTGGTTTTATTTTTTTTAAAATTTTAATGTCATTTTTTATATTCCTTGGATAGCTTATAAAATCTTTTTTATTATTAAATTGCTTTGGATTAACAAAAATACTTACAACAGTTTTGACTTTCTTATGCTTTGCTTTTGTAATTAACGATAAATGGCCCTTATGTAAACCACCCATAGTAGGTATAAAGCCAATGTTTGATCCATATACTTTGATATATTTAACTAATTGATTTGAATTTCTTATTATTTTCATTTGTAAATTTTTTATATTATATGTAAAAGATTCAAATGATAAAACAAGCAATTATTCCACTAGCAGGAATTGGTTCCAGATTGTTACCATTATCCAGTGTAATTCCAAAAGAACTATTACCTATAAATGGTCGTATTGGTTTAGAATATATTATCGATGAGTGTATAGAATCTGGAATTAAAGAAATTATATTTATAATATCCAACAAAAAAGAAATGATTAAAAAATATTTTTATAGCGATGCCTTATTTAAAAAAATTATTAAAAATAAAAAAGATAAAAGAATTATTAATGAATATAAAAAAATTAAAAAATATAAAAAAATGATCAAATTTGTATATCAAAATAAACCATTGGGCACTGGCGATGCTGTTCTAAAAACTCGTAAAATTATTAAAGATAAATATTTTTTAATGTTGTTACCAGATGATCTAATTATAAATAAAAACTGCTCCAAATCAATGATATCAGTTCATAATAAATATAAATCATCAGTTATGGCAAGTATGAATGTTAGTAAAAAAAATGTATCGAGATGGGGAATTTATAGTCTTAAAAAAAAATTACCAAATAATAATTTTATAATTAAAGGAGTTGTTGAAAAACCTAAAATGAATAATGCTCCATCAACCAAAGCTGTAATTGGAAGGTATATATTACCAAAGTCTATATTCAAAAAATTATTAAAACAAAAAAAAGGCAAAGGTGGCGAAATACATATAACGGATGCTATACAAGCATTAATCAATGAAAATTATAAATTTATTGGACATAATTTTGCCGGTAAATATTTAGATTGTGGAACTATGAATGGATATATCAAATCTACTATAAATATTTCTAAAATATGAAAATTTGCATGATAGGTACTGGATATGTTGGTTTGGTTAGTGGTGTATGTTTTGCTGACCTTGGAAATAATGTTATTTGCGTTGATAAAGATTCAAAAAAAATTGATAGTTTAAAAAGTGGTGTAGTTCCTATTTACGAACCCGGATTAGATGAGCTTATGATTAAAAATTTTAAATCTGAAAGAATAAAATTTACCACAGACCTTATGGAAGCCGTAAGTAAATCTGATATAATTTTTATTTGTGTTGGAACACCAACTAAAAAAAATAGTAATGCTGCAGATTTATCACAAGTATATGATGTAGCGAAAGAAATTAGAAATTATATAAAAAGGTTTAAAATAATAATTACGAAATCAACAGTCCCAGTTTGTACAGGTGATGAAATTGAAAAAATTATTTCTAAAAAAAAATCTAATAAATTATTTTCTGTTGTTTCAAACCCTGAATTTTTACGTGAAGGTGAGGCTATAAGAGATTTTATTTATCCTGATAGGGTTGTTATTGGAACCAATAATATAAAATCTCAAAAAATTCTTAAATCTTTATACTCACCATTAATTTCAAAGGGAGCAGCCTTCATTAATACATCAAGAAGGGGTGCAGAATTAATTAAATATGCTTCAAATGCTTTTTTAGCTTCAAAAATTACATTTATTAACGAAATTTCAAATTTATGTGAAAAAATTAATGTTGATGTTGAAGATGTGTCAATAGGAATGGGTTTGGATAAAAGAATAGGTAGTCGTTTTTTAAGAGCTGGGCCAGCATACGGCGGATCATGTTTTCCAAAAGATACTAGAGCAATTATTAGCACAGGTAGCAAATATCAAACAGATTTATCGGTAATCAAAAGTGTAATTAAATCAAACGAAAATAGATCAAAAATTTTATTAAATCGAATATCTAAAATATTAAATAATAAATTTAGAAATAAAAATATATGTTTTTTAGGTGTAACCTTCAAAGCTAATACTGATGATATGCGAGAGTCTTCGAGTTTAAAAATGATACCTTTTTTATCAAAAAAAGGTTCAAATATAAAATACTTTGATCCAACAGGAAAAAAACAAGAATTTAAAAAATTGAAAAATGTTAAATTTTCTAAGTCAATTAATGATGCATGCTTAAAGTCCGATTTAATAATAATTCATACTGAATGGAATGATTTTAAGTCTATTAATTTTAAATCACTAGTCAAAAAGAAAAAATTTATTATTTATGATATGCGGAATATTTACTCTTCAAAAAAAATGAAAGAAGCAAAAATAAAATATTTTGGTATTGGTAGGTAAATTTTATTTTAATTCAAAAATTGCATCAATTTCTACAGATACTCCCAGTGGTAAAGAATTTACACTTACTGCAGCTCTAGTATGTTTTCCATGATCTCCAAATACGTCACTTATTAATTCAGAAGCACCATTGATTACTTTAGGTTGATCTATAAAACTATCAGATGAATTTACATAACCACCAAGTTTAATACAATTTGCTATTTTATTTAAATCACCTCCGCACGCTTTTTTAGCTTGTGCAATTATATTTAATGCACATAATTTAGCTGCTTCTTGACCTTTTTCTATTGAAACTTCTTGACCAAGTTTACCTTTAATAAAATTACTATTTGCATCAACAGAAATTTGTCCAGAAATATATAAAATTTTGTTAATTACTTTATAAGCAACATATTTACCGACAGGTTCAGGGGCTTCATGTATTACTAAACCTAAATTTTTTAAATTTTCTTCAACCATTTGAAATGTTTTTTACTCTGCTTTTGGAAAAAACATGTCCTTTAATGTTTTTGCTTTAAGTCTTTTCATTATACCAGTATTTGATTCAGTTCCGGTTTCTGCACTTGCGGTTTTATTTCCACCAAATTTTGGTAATTTTGGCATTTTTAATTTATTTTTAAAAAGTTTTTTACATACCATTTTTTGATGAAAGCCTTTAGGGTTTTCACAATCTGTTGCCGCAAAACTTATGTTTGTAAATGAGAACATTAGTATTAATGCAGTTACTATTATTTTATTCATTTTTTACCTTTCTTTTTTTTTCTAGATTTATCATATTCTCTTCTTTTTTCTATTAAAATAAGAGCTTCATCCATTGTTAATTCACTTGGATCCTTTTCTTCTGGTATTGTTGCATTTAATGATTTGTACTTTATATATGGACCGTATTGACCTTTCATAATTCTTACAGGTTTTTTGTCCTCAGGATGTTCTCCTAAATCTTTTATCATAGACGAAGACATTCTACCTGGTTTAGCTTCAGCTATTAATGTTATTGCTCTATTAAGTCCTATAGAAAATATTTCTTCAACATTTTCTATACGAGCAGATTTATTTTCACATTTTAGGTATGGTCCAAATCTACCAGAATTTAAAAAAATTTCTTTTTGATTTTCTGGATTAATACCTAAATTTTTTGGTAATGAGCATAAAAATTTTGCTCTTTCAAGGTTTATAGAATTTAATTCTATTCCTTTAGGTATAGAAATATTTTTTAAATTATCATTTTCTTTCTTTTTACTTTTCTTTTTTTTCTTAGTTTTTTTATTTTCTTTATTTTCATTATTTTCTTCAATAATTTCTGGAATAGTTTCATACTGAATATAAGGTCCAAATCTTCCATTTTTAAGATACATATCTTTACCATTTTCATGAAGTCCAATAAATTTTGGTTCAGCTAATTGAGATTGTGCTGCTGCTTTTGCTTTTGATAAAGGTCGTGTGAATTTACACTCTGGATAATTTGAGCATCCAATAAACGCCCCACCTCTAAAACTATTTTTTAAACTTAATGATCCTGTTTCACAAAGTTGACATTTTCTATCAACATTACCTTCCTTATCCCTTTCAAATATTAAACTTCCCAGGCTATCATTTAATAAATCAAGAACTTCTCTGGTTCTTTTTTCTTTTACTTCAGCAACATTTTTATTAAAATCTTTCCAAAAAAGTTCTAAAACCTTAATCCATCCCTCTTTACCAGCTGTAATATCATCAAGCTGATTTTCTAATCCTGCTGTAAAATTATAATCTACATATTTTGAAAACAATTGCTCTAAAAATGCAGATATTAATTTGCCTCGATCAGTTGGATGAAATCTTTTATTTATAGTTTCTGCATATCCTCTAGTTGAAATAACTGAAATTATACTTGCATAAGTTGAAGGTCTACCAATACCTAACTCTTCTAATTTTTTAACTAAACTTGCCTCAGAGTATCTTGGTGGAGGCTGTGTAAAATGTTGTTCATCGATAATCTCCTCTATATTTACGGATCCTTTTGACATATCAGGAAGTATATCTTCATCATCATCTTTTTTATTATCTTTAAATAGTTTTAAAAAACCATCAAATTTGATTACTGATCCGGTTGCTTTACAAATTGTATCATTATTTTCTGAAGTAATTGTAATTGTATTTCTATTAAATTTAGCTGACTCCATTTGTGATGATAGTGCTCTGCTCCATATAAGATCATAAAGTTTAAACTGATCAGTACTCAAATATTTTTTTAATTTATTGGGAGATCTTAATATATCTGTTGGTCGAATTGCTTCATGAGCTTCTTGAGCATTTTTAGCTTTTTTTCCAGAATAATTTAAGGAATTTTGAGGTAAATATTCATTTCCATATTCTTTTTTAATATATTCTCTAAATAAAGTTATTGCATCAGAAGAAAGATTTGTACCATCTGTCCTCATATAAGTAATCAAACCAATTGTTTCACCTTCTATCTCAATACCTTGATATAGTCTTTGAGCTATTTGCATAGTTCTTGAAGCACCAAATCCAAGTTTACTTGAAGAAACTTGTTGGAGTGTTGAAGTTGTAAATGGACCAGAAGGGTTTCGGTTTACAGTCTTAGTTGAAATATCAGATATACTAAATTTTTTAGATTTAATTATTTCTGAAGCTTTATTTATATCTGATTTATTTTTAAATGAAAATTTTTCAATTTTTTCATTATTAAGTTGCGAAACAGTAGAAGTTAATGAATTTTTATTTTTATCATTAAATTTTATATTTAAAGTCCAAAATTCTTCTGGATTAAATAGCTCTATTTCATGTTCTCTT
The DNA here is from genome assembly GCA_004213155.1 of Candidatus Pelagibacterales bacterium. Taxonomy (GTDB): domain Bacteria; phylum Pseudomonadota; class Alphaproteobacteria; order Pelagibacterales; family Pelagibacteraceae; genus MED-G107. The sequence continues at coordinate 17,267 of SHAN01000010.1, read as the reverse complement.
TCTGTAATTAATTTTAATGCTACAGATTGAACTCTGCCTGCAGATTTTGAGCCAGGTAATTTAGTCCATAGAATTGGAGAAATATTAAATCCAACTAAGTAATCTAAGGCTCTTCTTGCCATATATGCATCTACTAATAGTGGCTCAATTTGTCTAGGATTATCTATACCATAAGTAACTGCTTTTTTTGTAATTTCATTAAACACTACTCTCTCGACATTTTTATCTTTAAGAAGTTTTTTTTCATTTAAATATTCTTTGACGTGCCAAGCAATTGCTTCACCTTCGCGATCAGGATCTGTAGCAAGTATTATTTTAGAAGAAGTTTTGGCTGCATCAGTTATTTCTTTTAAGTATTTTTTAGAAAAACTATCTACTTCCCATTCCATTTTGAAATTATCGTTTGGATCAACAGACCCATTCTTTGAAGGAAGGTCTCGTATGTGTCCATAACTAGCCAAAACGATATAATTATCACCTAAATATTTATTTATAGTTTTAGCTTTTGCTGGACTTTCTACAATAACTAGATTCATATTTTACAAACTACCTAAAACTAATTTTTAGTCAAATTAATAAATTTTAGTCTTTGTTTCTTCATTGTTTATAAGGCGTTTAATATTTTCTCTATGAGAATAGATTATAAGAATAAAGATTATTAAATAAAAAAACCAAAAATTATGTTTATAAAAAAGTATATATATTGGTATTGAAGATGAAGCTATTATTGATGATAGAGATGAATATTTTGATATTAAAAATATTAAAATCCAAATTATAATAAATAATAATCCATAAATATAATTAATTGAAAAAAGTATTCCAATATAAGTTGCTATTCCCTTGCCACCGTTAAATTTAAGCCATATTGGAAAAACATGTCCTAAAAAAACAGACAATGAAGCTATATAAATTAAATCAATGAAATTTAATTTAATATAAATAATAGGAATAACGGCTTTTAATATATCTAAAATTAATGTTCCATATCCTAAAAATTTATTTCCAGTTCTTAGAGCATTAGTTGCTCCAATATTACCTGAGCCAATATCTCTTATGTCTTTTTTTAAAAAAATTTTAGTTAAAATAAAGCCAAAAGGTATTGAACCTAATATATAGCAAGAAATACTTATTATTAAAATTTCCATATTTATAATTTAAATAATTCAACACCATTTATATAAGTATTAAGGACTTTGCCTTGTAATTTTTTATTTTCAATTGATGTGTTTTTTGATTTTGAAAATAAATTATTTTTTTTAACCACCCATGGTTCAAAAATATCAACAATACAAAAATCAGCATTATTTCCGATTGTTAGATTTCCCTTATTTATTTTTAAAATTTTAGCAGGATTTGAGGTTAGTGCCTCAATTAATGTTTCTAACTTGACTGACTCATTATGAAATAATTCAAGACTTAGTGATAGCAGTGTTTCAACACCAGATGATCCAGTTGCTGCTTGTGCAAATGTTAATCTTTTTGACTCTTCATCTTCTGGTTTATGATCAGAAACTATTACATCAATAGTTTTATTGTTTAGTGCTTCTACTAAAGCTAATCTATCTTCTTCTGTACGTAATGGAGGAGATAATTTTAAAAAAGTTTTAAAATCACCAATATCATTTTCATTTAATGATAAATTATTAATTGAAACGCCACATGAAAAATCTAAATTTTGTTTTTTCTGATAAATTGTTTCACTAGATTTTGATGATGATATCTGTGAAATATGATATCTACATTTATATTCTTCTAGCAATGTTAAATCCCGTTCTATTATTATCTTTTCAGCAATATCGGGTATACCTTGAAGTCCTAATTTTGTTGAAATAATCCCATCGTTAACCATTCCTTTTTTAGCTAGTTCATGATCTTCAGCATGTTGAATTATTAATGAGTTAAGATCATGGGCAGATTTCATTATTCTTGACATTAAACGTGTGTTTTGAATAGTTTTTATACCATCGGTAAATCCAATTATCCCTTTATTTTGAAGTAATCCAAATTCAGTCATGTTATTACCTTCTAAATTTTTAGTTAAAGAGGCGGTTGGATATATATTTATTTTAGATTTATCTCTTCCTCTTCTTTTCAAAAAATCAACCATTGATATATTATCTATTATAGGATCGGTATTTGGCATTGTTACTACAGATGTAACACCACCTGACAATGCCGCATTGCTTAAAGTTCTAAAATTTTCCTTATATTCGTATCCAGGTTCGCCTACAAAAACTCTCAAATCTACTAACCCAGGGAATATATGTTTACCTTTTAAATTAATAAATTTTTCTTTACCAGGTATATTATCTTTGTTAACTTTTTTACCAATTGCTTCAATTTTACCATTCTCATTTATAATCAATCCACCAATTTCATTGATTGAATTTAATGGATCAATTATATGGGCATTTAAAAAATATTTTTTCTTCATTTATTTACAAAAAATTTTTAGGCATGCCATTCTAACAGCAACACCTAGTTCAACCTGTTCTTTTATTACACTTTTATTTATATCATCAGCTAAATTAGTATCTATTTCTATTCCTCTATTCATAGGACCGGGATGCATAATAAGAGCGTCTGATTTTGCATAATTTAATTTATCTGGTGTTAAACCATAATATTCATAATATTCTCTATTAGAGGATAAAAAAGAACTGCTCATTCTTTCATTTTGTAGTCTTAACATCATTACAATATCACAATCCTTAAGACCTTTTTTCATATCTGAAAATTTATTTACTCCAAATCGTTCAATATTTTCTGGCATTAAGTTTGTTGGTGCAATTATATTAACTTCAGCACCAAGCATATTTAATAAATATATGTTTGATCTAGCTACCCTTGAATGAAGAATGTCACCACATATTCCTATTCTTAATCCTTCAATTTTCTTCTTTCTTTCAATAATAGTTAAAGCATCTAGTAATGCTTGCGTAGGGTGTTCTCTTCTACCATCACCAGCATTAATTACTGAGCAGTTGACTTTTTGTGACAGTAGATTACTAGCTCCTGAGTCTTGATGTCTTATTACGATTAAATCTGGATGCATTGCATTTAATGTCATTGCCGTATCAATTAAAGTTTCACCTTTTTTTATAGCTGAATTAGTTATGTTCATTGACATAACGTCAGCTCCTAATCTTTTTCCCGCAAGTTCAAAAGAACTTTGTGTTCTTGTAGAAGGTTCAAAAAACAAATTAATTTGAGTTTTACCTCTTAAAATATTAGTTTTTTTATTTCTACTTTTATTTAGTTTTATAAATTTTTTTGCTTCTTGAAGAATTAGTTTAACATCAGAAATAGAAAGATCTTGAATACCAAGAAGGTGTTTTTGCGATATTTTAATGGGCTTTAATTTTTTTGTAATAGCCATTAAAACCAACTCTATAACTACTATAGTGTATTAATGCAAGTTTTAATTTCTTAAAAAATCGATTGCTCCTTGGAGTATAAAAGCAGCAGCATTTTTATCTATAGATTTCATTTTTTTAGACGCTTTAACATCTAATAAACTGGTTAATTTATAGGCACCAACACTTGATAATCTTTCATCCCACAATATGATAGGTAAGGTAATATTTTTTGATAATAAGTTAACTGTATCATTAACAGATTGCGCTGATGAACCTGCTGAACCATCCATATTTATAGGATTACCAACTATAATGCCTCCTATATTATTATCTTTGATTAATAATTTTAAATCATTAAGAAATTGATCAAAATTATCTTTTATTATTGTTTTATATGGCGTGGCAATAACTTGTTGTTCATCACATATAGCAACACCAATCCTTTTTTTGCCTAGGTCCAAACCCAATAACCTTGATTTAGTTGTTTGTTTTTTTTTAAACTCTTCTATTGTGATCATATTGTATATTTTAAGCTTAAGTGATAGTTTGCCTCATACTTAAATATCATATGACCATTGATCTTAAAACAATAAAGCACATATCTAAATTATCTAGAATTTCATTAGATGAAGAAAAAGCTAAAAAATTAGCAGGTGATTTAAATTCAATTTTTGAATTTATTGAAAAACTTAATGAATTAAAAACAGATAATGTTGAACCTCTTACATCAGTTGCTGAAACAACTCTTAAATTAAGGTCCGATAAAGTTAAAAGTAAAGATATAAGAGAGCAAATTATTAAAAATTCACCACAGGATAACCAAGATTATTTTGTTGTTCCAAAGGTAATCGAATAATGTCTGATATTACAAAGCAATCACTTTCGGAGTTAGTAAAAAATATTAAAGATAAAAAATTATCTTCAGAAGAAGTTACAAGAGCATTTATCGATAGATCTGAAAAATCAAAAGAACTAAATACCTATATTACAGAAGATTATTCATCTGCCTTAAATAAAGCTAAAAAATTTGATCAAAAACCAAATTTGGAATTAAAATTACCAGGTATCCCAATGGCAGTTAAAGATTTATTCTGTACAAAAGATATTCGTACAACTGCAGGAAGTAAAATTTTAGGTAACTTTGTGCCAACTTATGAGTCAACTGTTACACAAAATATTTGGAACGAAGGAGCTATACTTCTTGGAAAGTTAAATTGTGATGAATTTGCGATGGGTTCATCAAATGAAACAAGTTTTTTTGGTAATGTACAAAACCCAATTGATAAAAATTTAGTTCCTGGTGGCTCTTCAGGCGGTTCAGCTTCAGCAGTAGCTGGTCAGTTAACGCCAATAACAATTGGAACTGATACTGGTGGATCGATTAGACAACCAGCTTCATTTACTGGAACTGTAGGTTTAAAACCAACTTATGGAAGTTGTTCACGTTATGGAATTGTTGCATTCGCATCATCTTTGGATCAAGCAGGTCCTATGGCACAGAATGTAAAAGATTGTGCTTTGCTTCAAGAGGTTATTAGTACGTATGACTCTAAAGACTCAACGTCAATTGATTTTAAAAGAAATAATTATAGCAAAGAGTTAACAAATAATATCAAAGGTAAGAAAGTTGGAATACCAAAAGAATATAGAGTTGACGGAATGCCTAAAGAAATTGATGAACTTTGGCAAAAAGGTATTCAATACGTGAAAGACTGTGGTGCCGAAATATTTGATATATCACTGCCTCACACAAGTTATGCCTTACCTACTTACTACATTGTAGCACCAGCAGAAGCTTCATCTAATTTAGCCAGATATGATGGTGTTAAATATGGATTTAGAGCTAAAGGTGAAAACCTTATAGATATGTATGAAAAAACAAGATCAGAAGGTTTTGGTGCTGAAGTTCAAAGAAGAATTATGATTGGAACTTATGTTTTATCATCAGGTTATTATGATGCTTATTATCTTAAAGCTCAAAAAGTAAGAAAATTAATCAAAAATGATTTTGATGAAGCCTATAAAAAAGTAGATGCAATATTAACACCATCAACTCCTAGCTCAGCTTTTAAGATTGGAGAAAAGAAAGACGATCCAGTTTCAATGTATTTAAATGATATTTTTACAGTTCCAGTTAATTTAGCAGGTCTTCCTGGGATTTCTATTCCCGCTGGTCATGATGCAAATGGATATCCATTAGGCCTACAAATAATAGGTAAGGCTTTTGATGAACAAAATATATTAAATATTGCTTATGCAATGGAAGAGAAGATTAATTTTAAAAATAAGATTACTGATTGGTGGATTAAATGAGCAAAAATAAATCACAATATTTAATTGATAGAAAAGATAATCAATACGAAGTTGTAATTGGATTAGAAGTTCATGCACAAGTAACATCAGAATCAAAATTATTTTCAACATCAGCTACTAAATTTGGTGCTGAACCAAATACACAAGTAAGTTTGGTTGATGCGGCTTTTCCAGGAATGTTACCGGTGATCAATGAATTTTGTGTAAAACAGGCGATTAAAACTGGTATTGGTCTTAAAGCAAAGATTAATAATCGCTCAGTATTTGATAGAAAAAATTATTTTTATGCTGATTTGCCTCAAGGTTATCAAATTTCTCAATTTAAAGATCCTATAGTTGGTGAGGGTAAAATTATCTTAGATATGCCCGATGGTCAAAAAGAAGTTGGTATAGAAAGATTGCACTTAGAACAAGATGCAGGAAAAAGCATTCATGATCTTGACCCACAAAATACATTTGTTGATCTAAACAGATCTGGAGTAGCTTTAATGGAAATTGTTAGCAAACCAGATCTAAGATCACCTGATGAAGTTAGTGCTTATATTAAAAAGTTAAGATCAATTATGAGGTATTTAGGAACATGTGATGGAAATATGCAGGAAGGATCATTGAGAGCTGATGTTAATGTATCAGTTAGAACTAAAGGTTCTAAAGATTTAGGTACTCGATGTGAAATTAAAAATGTTAACTCAATTAAATTTATGCAAATGGCTATTGATTATGAGGCCAATAGACAGGTTGATTTAATAGAGGAGGGTAAATCAATTGATCAAGAAACAAGATTATTTGATACTAAAAAAAATGAAACAAGATCTATGAGATCAAAAGAAGATGCACATGATTATAGATATTTTCCAGATCCAGATTTATTACCCTTAGAAGTTTCTGATGAATTTATTGAAAAACTTAAAACTGATATTCCAGAATTACCAGATGATAAAAAGAAGAGATTTATTGATGAGTTTAAACTTTCTTCTTATGAAGCGACTATTTTAGTTTCAGACATTGATACAGCAAAGTATTTTGAGGAAGTCGTTGCAAAAATGGGCAAGAATAAAGATATTAAATTAGCAGTTAATTGGATAACTGGTGAATTGTTTGCTCTTTTAAATAGTAAAAACCTAGAAATTTCTCAAAGTCCAATAAGTGCAAAGAATTTATCAATATTAATAAACTTGATTAAGAATGGAACAATTTCAGGAAAAATAGCCAAGACAGTATTTGAATTAATGATTGAAGGAGATAAGGATCCACAAATAATTGTTGAGGAAAAAGGATTAAAACAACAGAGTGACCCTAAAGCTTTAGAGGCTTTAATAGATAAAATAATCAATGATAATAGAGAAAAGGCGATTGAATATAAACAAGGTAAAGAAAAATTATTTGGTTTTTTTGTTGGACAAGCCATGAAAGCTTCAGGTGGCAAAGCCAACCCTCAATTAATTAATCAAATATTAAAGAAAAAACTTTGATGTCATGGGTAAGAACCTAGAAATTACAGAGAAACTTCAAAAATATATAGATAACTTCAGTTTAAAATTAAACCCAGTTCAACAAGAAATAATCGATTATAATAACAAACTTGGCGATATTAAGAGAATGCAAATATCTACATCTCAATGCCATTTTTTATATTTAATAATTAAAATATCTAATATTAAAAATGTTCTTGAAATTGGTACATTTACTGGTTTAAGTACACTGACCATGGCGCTTGCTTTACCAGATGATGGCAAACTCATAGCTCTTGATAAAAACGAGGAAACTAATAAAGTTGCAATAGGTTTTTTCAAAAAAGCTAATCAAGATAATAAAATTAAAATTATTACAAAAGCAGCACTTCAAAGTTTAGATGATTTAAAAAATAATAAATTTGATATGGTTTTTATAGATGCCGATAAAATGAATTATAAAGAATATTATGAAAAATCACTAAATTTAGTTAATAAAGATGGTCTAATTATTATTGATAATGTTTTATGGCACGGTGAAGTATCAGATGAAGACAATACTAATAAATTTACATTGAATATTAGAAATTTCAATACTTACGTTTCAAAAGATAAAAGAGTAGAACAGATTATATTGCCTTTGGGTGATGGTATGACTATTTGTAGGGTTTTATAATGTTCGAAATTTTGGGATTTTATAAATTTAAAAAAATTAAATTTTTAAAAAAAAATAAGCTATTACTTCAAAATTTTCTAATTAATAAAAATATTAGAGGAACTATTATTATTGCTAATGAAGGATTGAATGCTACAATTTCAGGTAAAGTTGATGATTTGAAATTATCTATAGATAAAATTAAAAAAATATTAGATTTTAAAAAATTCGATAGTGAAAATAAATCAAAAAGTAAATTTCAACCTTTTTATAAACTAAAAGTTAAAATTAAAAAAGAAGTTGTACCCATTGGACTTTCTTTAACATCAAAAAACAGAAAAGATAATTATCTAGATCCAAAAAAATGGAATAAATTTATTAAAAATAAAAATACTTTAATTTTGGATTCAAGAAAACCATTTGAATACAAAGTTGGTACTTTTAAAAAATCGATAAACCCTGACATAAATAATTTTAGAGAATTTCCTAAATATTTAAATAAACTTAATAAAAAAAAACCTATTGCGATGTTTTGTACTGGTGGAATTAGATGTGAAAAAGCCTCAGTCTTTTTAAAAAGAAAAGGATTTAAAAACGTTTATCAATTGAAAGGTGGAATTCTTAATTATCTAAAAAAAGTAAATATAAAAGATAGTTTATGGAAGGGTGAATGTTTTGTATTTGATAACAGAATCACAGTGAAACATGGCTTAATAGTAGGCACATATTCAATGTGTAGTGGATGTAGAAAACCAATATCATCTAAAGATAAAAAATCTCAAAAATATGAAGAGGGTGTTTCATGCCCAAATTGTCACGATAAATTAACTAATACACAAAAAGAAAGATTTAGAATGAGACAGAAACAAATAAACCTTGCAAAAGAAGCAGGGAAAAGACATATCTTTCAAAAAGAGTATTAATTTATTCTTCAATTAATCAATAAATGAACTTATTAAAAGATAATATTCCAAAACTAGTTAAACAACTTGCTATACCAGCAAGTGTTGGAACACTTTTTCAAACACTTTTTAATATAGTAGATACTTTTTATGCTGGAAAAATTTCCCCAGAAGCTCTTTCGGCCCTTAGTAAATCATTTCCAATATATTTTATAATTATTGCAACATCAATAGGTGTTACAGTTGCTGGAACATCTTTAATTGGAAATAGTATTGGTGAAAAAAATAAAAAAAATATATTATTTTATTTTACTCATATAATTTTTTACGGAATTTTGATTTCGTTAGTTATTACTTATATTGGAATAAATTATTCTGAAAAAGTTTTCAAGTTGATGGGTTCGACTGACCAAGTTATAAATTTAGGTCTTCAATATACTAATATAATTTTTTATGGTTCAGTTTTATTTATTTTAGTAGTTTCTTTGAATTCATTACTTCATGCCGAGGGGGATACCAAAACATATAGGAATGTTTTAATTTTATCTTTCTTTCTTAACGTTATTTTAAATCCTATTTTAATTTTTGGATTTTTATTTATTCCTCCTTTGGGAGTAACTGGAATAGGTATTGCAACTTTAATAGCTCAGTTTGTATCTCTGATTATTATATTAATTAAAGTTGTTTCAAATCAAATAATTAAAAATATTACAAAAGAATATTTTTTTCCTAAGTTTTATTATTTAAAAAATATATTCTTTCAGTCAATGCCTATTACTATAGCAATTTGTGGTTACTCTATTGCTGCATCGTTTATTTTTACATACGTTGGAGCATCGGGTGAATATGCAGTCGCTGGTTATGGAGCAGCTACCAGAATTGAACAAGTTGTACTTCTACCTGTTTTGGGAATTAATACAGCAATTATATCTATAATAGCTCAAAACTTTGGAGCAAATTATTTAGAAAGAATTAAACAAACATATTTTACATCTATTAAATATGGACTCTTTATAATGATTTTATCTGGTATCGTTGTATTTATCACAGCGGACATAATACCTAAATTTTTTTCAAATGATCCAGATGTTTTGGATTATGGCACAAGGTATTTAAAGATCTCTGCATTTATTTTACCTGCCTATCCAATATTTTTTCTATCCAACGGTTTTTTTATGGCTTTAAAAAAATCTGAAAATGCTATGATAAATAATTTGTTAAGAAATGTTTTGGTACCTATACTTGTATTTCATATAGCAAGGCATTTAAGCGCTGATTTTGACACTTTTTTCTGGATCTGGGCGATATTTCAATGGACTCTATCTTTGTTATTATTTATTTTTGTTATCTTCTATATGAAGTATAGATTAAAGAAATCTAGCACTATCAGTAATCCAAGAACACAAATGTTCAGAAAAAGATCTTCTAACAAATAAATTAATTAAATTTGCATTTTTGTTGTGAATTATCACATCTATATTATTTAGTAATGTTTGTGTTGTTGCACCTGGTTTTTTTTTAAATTTATCAAAATTAAAAGGACTACCTGAAGAAAATAGTTCATATATATTTTTTCCCTCTAATTCCAGCATTACAAATTGATCAGTTACATCCACTATAGCACCTAAGTTTCTCCTTGATATATTATTAAACAAAATTTGTTCTAATTCATATTTGTTTGAATTTCCATTTTCAATAACATTGGATACAATCATCCACTCATCAGGACTTAGCCATATAGCAGATATTTTATCATTTGAAGAAGAAGTATTAGCTTCAGTTGGTAAAATCATATTTAAATTTTTTCCAATAGTAGTGAAAAATTCTCTTTTCTTACCTCTAACTATTAATTTCATAATTGGCGATATTTCTTTTACAGATAAATCACTATGTTGATTTTCTTTTTTTAGTGAAGGATTATATTTAAGCATTTAACCTCTTATTTTCTTCATCAAAAAAAATTGGATTTACAACAGTTACATTAATTATTTTATTTTCCATTGGAATAAATAATTTTTTACCCAACATATTCTTTCCACCTTTAACTACTGCTAATGCTATAGATTTATTTAAATTTGGACTAAAATAGCTTGATGTAACGTGTCCAAGCATTTGAACTGGGTTTTGATTTAATTTGGAAACAATTTGAGCTCCTTCTTCTAAAACTATATTTTGATCATCTGTCAATAAACCAACAAGTTGTTTACGATCATCTCTTATTGTATCAGACCTATAAAGTGATCTTTTACCAATAAAATCATATTTCTTTTTACTAACTATCCAATCCATTTGAAGATCAATAGGGGTCATGGTACCATCTGTATCTTGTCCAACAATAATAAACCCTTTTTCAGCTCTTAATAAGTGCATTGTCTCAGTTCCATATGGTGTAATGTTATATTCTTTTCCTGCTTCCATACATTTTTCCCATACTGATTTTCCATAACTAGCCTGTATATTGATTTCGTAACTATGTTCACCTGTAAAACTAATTCTCATAATTCTACATTGTATATTTCCTATTTGAGATTCTTTAAAAGACATATGAGGAAATTTTTCATTAGACAAATCTAGATCTGGAATTATTTTGTTTAATATTTTTTTACTATTTGGACCACATAAACTTACTGTAGCAAAATGATCAGTAACAGAAGTTAAATAAACATCTAGTTCTGGCCATTCTGTTTGAAGATAATCTTCAAGTTTTCCTAGAACATTAGCTGCACCACCAGTTGTAGTTGTCATTATATAATGATTTTCTCCCAATCTAGTAGTAACTCCATCATCGTAAACCATTCCATCTTCATTTAACATTAAACCATATCTGCATTTGCCAATAGCTAGTTTTGACCAAGCATTAGTATAAACTCTGTTTAAAAATTCTGAAGCATCACTTCCTTGAATATCAATTTTGCCAAGTGTAGAAGCATCTAATATTCCAACACTTTCTCTTGCAGCTTTGCTCTCTCTTTGAACTGCTTGATTCATAGTTTCCTGATTTATAGGGTAGTACCAGGCCCTTTTCCATTGACCAACATTCTCAAATTTAGCTTTATTATTAATGTGCCAATCATTCATAGGTGTTCTTCTAAAAATATCAAAAAATTCACCAACATTTCGGCCAACAATAGTTCCAAAAGTTAAAGGTGTGTAAGGAGGTCTAAATGTTGTTGTTCCAAGTTCTCCCATTTTAACACCAGCTGTATCTGCTATTATTCCTAGCGCGTGCATATTACCTAATTTACCTTGATCTGTACCCATGCCCGTTGTTGTATATCTTTTTACATGCTCAATTGATCTAAAACCCTCCCTTAAAGCTAGTTTAATATCTTTTGCTGTTGCATCATTTTGATAGTCAACAAAAGATTTAGTTTTTCCAATTGTCTTATCTGACGGTAATAGCCATATATTTTTTTTGGAATTTTCTTTTTCACTTTCAATATTAATATTATCAAAATCAGTTTGATCTATTTTTAAAAAATTTTTTAAATTTATAGATAAGTTTCTGATAATTTCACTAATAGAAAAATCACCATTACATGAACCAACACTTATTTGATCGGATGGATATTTAAATGGTATAAATATTTTATTTTCTTCATCAAAGGTTAATTTGCCACCAGACTGTGTAAATAAATGAACAGCTGGAGTCCACCCACCAGCTATACCTAAGCAATCACATGAAATATCGATTTTTTTCCCAATCACCGACATATTATCATTAGACAGTTTCATGATTGATATATTATTTATCTTTTTATATCCTTTTGTATCAACAATTGTATGAGACCAATGAATTTTAATTCCTGCATTTTCCACCGCTTTAACAATCTTTGAGTTTGAGTTGTCTCTAATATCAATAATTCTTACAACTTTGATTCCTTTATTATGTAAACTAAAGGCAGTTTCATAAGCAGAATCATTGTTAGTAAAAAAAATTATTTTTTTGCCACAAGCAACACCAAAAAAGTCAGCGTATTTTTGAATTGCAGAAGAGAGCATAATTCCAGGTCTATCATTATTATTAAAAACAAGAGGTCGCTCTAATGATCCTGTAGCTAAAATAACTTTTTTTGCTCTAATTTTTAAAAGTCTTTGTCTAATCTTACCTAATTTATCTTTTTTTTCTAAATGATCTGTTAAATTTTCTCTTGCTAACAAGTAATTGTATCCATGAAAAGCAGCAACCGATGTTCGTATTTTCACTTCAAGGTTTTTTATATTTTTAAGTTCCTGTATTTCTTTTTTTAACCAATCTGATGAATTTTGTTTTTCAATTTTGTTAAATTCTTTATTTTGATAAATTGTTGCTCCACCTAATTCATTTTTTTCATCTACAAGTAAAGTCTTTAAATTATTTTTAGCAGCATTTTTTGCAGCCAATATTCCAGATATTCCGCCACCTACAACTAAAACATCACAATGAACATATCTATGATCATAAATATCAGGATCTTTTTTAGTTGGAGATTTACCTAAACCAGCAGAATGCCTTATAAAATACTCATATTTTTCCCAAAAGTTAGCAGGCCACATAAATGTTTTATAATAAAATCCAGCTGGCAAAAATGATGATATAAGATTATTTATTCCACCTATATCAAAGTTAACGTTAGGCCAACAGTTTTGGCTTGATACTTCTAAGCCTTCATATATCTCAATTTCTGTAGCTCTTACGTTTGGTTCTGTTCTTTCGGTTTTATCATTTACTTGAACGATAGCGTTTGGCTCTTCTGAACCTGCCGTCATTATTCCTCTTGGTCTGTGATATTTAAAACTTCTTCCGATTAAATGAATGTTATTGGCAAGAAGGGCTGATGCTAATGTATCACCTTTAAAACCGTAGTATTTCTTTTCATTAAATTTGAAAGAAATTCTATTGGTTTCATCAATAAATTCACTAGATTTAATTCTTAATTTATCTAACATTTTATTCCAAAGGTGGTTTTTCACCCATTTTATAAACTACTTTAATTTCATCATTTGATGTGTCTCTAGCTACATTAAACCATTTTCTACATCCATGAGCATGGTTCCATCTTTCAAATTGAACACCTTTAATATTTTTTCTCATAAATAAATATTCTGCCCACTCATCATCACTTAGTTCAGTAGGCTGTTTAGGCCTTTCGATATGAGCTTCACCACCAGCTTTAAATTCTTGTTGGTCACGTTCACCACAATATGGACAATTAATTATAAACATTAATGAGCGACCGCTGCTGCACCATGTTCATCAACAAGGTCACCACTTATAAATCTATTTAAATTAAATGCTGCATTAAGTTTGTGTGGTTCATCATTTGCAATTGTATGTGCAAACAAATCTCCAGAACCAGGGGTTGCTTTAAAACCACCAGTACCCCAACCACAGTTAAAATATAATCCTTTAATTGAAGTTTTGCTTAATATAGGGCTAGCATCAGGACAAATGTCCACAATACCTCCCCATTGTCTCAACATTCTCATTCTACTAAAAATTGGATACAATTCCAATATTGCACTGAGTGTTCCTTCAACAATTTGATGACTTCCTTTTTGAGTATAAGAAACATAATCATCTGTTCCAGCTCCAATAACTAATTCACCTTTATCTGATTGACTAACATAAGCATGTACTGCATTTGACATAACAACAGTATCAATTATTGGTTTTACTGGTTCAGAGACTAAAGCTTGCAAAGGTTTACTTTCTAAAGGCAATCTTAAGCCTGCCATATTAGCAATTACACTGGAGTGCCCGGCTGCAACTACTCCAATCTTTTTAGTTTTAATAAAACCTTTTGTTGTTTCTAAACCTTCTACGCTACCACCATTTCTTTTAATTCCTTTAACTTCACAATTTTGAATAATATCAACACCCATTTCATCAGCACTTCTAGCATAACCCCAAGCAACAGCGTCGTGTCTAGCCGTACCAGCTCTTCTTTGTAAAGTTCCACCTAAAACAGGATATCTAATATCTGGAGATGTGTTTATTATAGGACAAAATTTTTTGACTTCTTCAGTATTTAAATAAACTGCATCGATTCCATTTAATCTATTCGCGTGAGTTCTTCTTTTTAAATCTCTAACATCTTGCAAATTATGAGCAAGATTCATCACTCCTCTTTGGCTGAACATAACATTATAATTTAATTCTTGTGACAAACCTTCCCAAATTTTTAAAGCATGATCATACAAACCAGCACTAGCATCCCATAAATAATTTGATCTAATAATAGTTGTGTTTCTTCCAGTATTTCCTCCACCGATCCATCCTTTTTCTAATACAGCAATATTTCTGATATTGTGCTTTTTAGCTAAATAATATGCTGTAGCCAAACCATGTCCACCACCACCAATTATAATAATTTCGTATTCTTTTTTTGGAATTGGATCTCTCCATGCCCTTTGCCAATTTTCGTGGTATGAGAAGGAGTTTTTAATCAATGAATATAATGAATATTTTTTCATATTGTTGTTTGTATAGATAATCGAAATAAAAGATATTTTCAACAATCAAATATATGTATAAATAGTTTTAATATATTAAAAAAACAAAAAATGGACAAAGAAATAAATAATAAAAATAGAGATTCAGGATTAAAAGTTTTTTTTATAAAATTAATATCAATAGTAGCAGCAGTTGTAATAACAATAAATCTATTATTTAATATCCTAATAGGTCATAGATTAGAGCAAATAGATCAAATCTTATTTTTGAACAGTAGTGATGTTAGACTAGAGTTTAAAAATAAAATAAGAAATGAATTAAAAAAAAGTTTGAAAAAAGAAAATATTTTATATGAAGAAGATAAAATACTTTTATATAAATTGTATAAAAAAATAATAAAAGAATTTGAAAATATAAATAAAAGTAAAACTTAATTTTTCATAAATTAAATTTATCACAAGTGAATAAAAAAATTGAAAATACAATATTATTATTATTAGTAAGCTATTCTATTTATGTTGCTTCAATTGTAGGAATGGGATGGGATGAACTTACTCATTATAAAAATGGAAAAAATATATTAAATTATATTTTATCATTTGGTAATTTAGAATATCGCACACTAGGTTTGCCATTTCACTTTGGTTTTTACGATGCCCTTTCTCATTTTATAGCTTTAAATTTTATATCTAAGTATCATGTTTTTGCACATCATATAACGAATTTATTTTTTTCTATATTTGCTATTTTTGGAATTTCTCAATTAACAAGATTTTTGTTTAATAAAGAATTATCTAAAATTATTTTTATTTTTTCTTTTATTAATCCAATTTTTTTTGGTCATATGGCAGTAAATCCAAAGGATACTATTATAACATTTGCATATATATGGATTAGTTTATTAATATTTAAATATTTAAAGTTTCAACACATTGATAGCAAAAGAAAAAGATATACATATTTGATATCAATTATTTTGGCTTTAGGATTGTCAATAAGATTAACTTTTATAGGAACACTTATTCCTATTTTTTTAATATTTGCTATAGAAATTTTTTTTATAAAAAATAATAAAATTAATTATAAAAAATTTTTTTATGATTTATTTTTTGTTTTTTTAATCTCATATACAATTACAATAATATTTTGGCCCGAAATGCATAGTAATTTTTTTACCCCATATGAAATAATAAAAGAATATTTTATTCAGTTTGATAAAGGATATTATGGACTTTACTGGGGACTTCTAAATGGTGAACTTTTTAATATAGCACAAACACCTAAAAGTTATTTATTTATTAATATTTTTTATAAAATGCCTGAGTTCTTTATTTTATCTATACCATTATTGATAATTTGTTTTTTTATAGATTTTAAATATTTTAAATTTGAATTTATTAATTTTGTAAAAAATTTTACATATTATTTATTATTTATTTTTATCCCAGTATTATTGATTATTTTATTGTCAATTAAAGTTAGTGTTGGTTTAAGGTATTTTTTATTTATAATACCTTTTTTGTCTATTTTTCCGGGTTTATTTTTTTATTATCTATATAAAAGAAGATTTTTGCTAATTAATAAAATTACATTTTTTATAATGTGTTGTTTTTTAATACTATATGCAATTAATTTTTTTAAAATAACTCCATATCAATATACATATATTAATTCATTTAATGGTAAATTTTCAAATAATGTTAAAAAGTTTGAAAATGATTATTGGGGCCTAAGTATTAAAGAATTAATTAAAAAATTTGAAAATAATTATGAAATTGATATTAATAAACAGTACAACTTTGCATTTTGTGGAATTAACAATGACATTGCCACATATTATTTAGATAAAATTGATAAACTTAGTTATACAAAAGTTCATAATAATGAAAATTATGATTTTATCATAATGACCAATTTAAATAATGGAAACAGGTTAACAAAACCTATCAATGTTAAATCTTGTTATGAAGATTTTTTAGGTACTGACCTATATTCAGTTAAAAGATTGGGTTTAAAACTTTCAATATTGCGTGAAAATAATAATTAATTTTTCTAAAATATGTAGATATGATTTTAAAAAAAAAAAATATTATTTTAGAAGTAGGTAGCCATGATGGATTAGATGGATTAGCTTTAAGTGTATATAAT
>SHAN01000001.1 GCA_004213155.1 Candidatus Pelagibacterales bacterium | reverse complement strand
AGAAAAAAAAAATTAAAGAAAAATTATCTAAATATGAAATATCAAAATCATTATTTCCTAAATTAAAATCATTAAGCGAAACAAAAATTAAACTTAGAGTAGATGAACAACCAAGATCATCTCTAAATCTATATTTTGAAAAAGGTAGAAAAAATCCTAAGACTGGAAAATATAGCCCAAGACCCTGGTATGAAGTTGAAATTACATCAGAAAAAGATGAAAGAACAAAAGATTATCCAAAAGGGAAATTTACTGCCTACGTGGTTGACGACAGTAAATATTATAAATTAAATATGATTACTGCTTCAGCTGGTTTCAAGGCAATTACTACTAAAGATAATAGAGAAATATTAGGTGAATACATTAAGGGAAAATTAGAACGTGAGGGACATCTTGAGAGATTAGAAACAATCACAATAGATACTTTAAGAAATTATGGTCGTGACTACATATCTTTAAAAAAGATAAAAGATAAAACTTATTATCTTGAATTTTAAAATGTATAGTGCTTTGCATAGTACGAGTTAGAAAAAAACCAAGGAAAATGAAACACCGATGATTCAAAAATGGCGTAAACATTGGAGAAACAATTAGATGAAGTACTGGTTAATGAAATCAGAACCTGATGTATGGTCTATAGATCAGCAAAAAAAAGCTGGAACAAAAGGTGCTACATGGGATGGTGTAAGAAATTATCAAGCAGCAAAAAATTTAAAAAATATGAAAAAGGGTGATCTTTGTTTTTTTTATCACTCTAATATTGGAAAAGAAATTGTTGGAATCGTAGAAGTCATTAAAAATGCATTTTTAGATCCAACTGATAAAAAAAAAAGGTTTGTAGCTGTCCAAGTTAAGTTTAAAAAAAAACTAAAAAACAGTATAACTTTAAAAAAAATTAAGGAAAATAAGGATCTAAGCCACCTATCTCTCATCAAACAAAGTAGATTATCTGTTATGCCTATAGATTCTAAAAGCTGGAAAATTATGAATAAGATGGGTAATATTTAGATAAAAAATTTCATGTTAAAAAAAAGAAAAAAAAAATCTAAGAGATATAAAAACAAAAAAAAAATCTCAAAAAGAATAAAACATAAAAAAATCAATTCTAAAGACAAAAATTTAGAAAAAGAACTAATTTTTAAAACTAAACCAGAATGGATAAGGAATGCATTAGTTAATAAGAGTAAATATCAAAAAAAATATACAGAATCTATAAAAAATAATAATGAATTTTGGAAAAAAGAAGGAAAAAGAATTAGTTGGATAAAACCTTATACAAAAATTAAAAATGTTAAATATAGTAAAAAAGATGTTCGAATTAAATGGTATGAAGATGGTACGCTAAATGTTTCACAAAATTGTTTAGACCGTCATCTTAAAGATAAAAAAAATAAAACTGCTATTATTTGGGTAGGAGATGACCCTAAAGACTCAAGAAAAATTACTTATAAACAACTACATAAAGAAGTCTCGAAAACTGCAAACGGATTCAAAAAACTTGGAATTAAAAAAGGTGATAGAGTTACAATTTATTTAACAATGATCCCAGAGCTAGCAATTACAATGTTGGCCTGTGCAAGAATTGGGGCAATTCATTCTATTATTTTTGGTGGTTTCTCTGCTGAATCAATTTCTGGAAGAGTTAATGATTGTAAATCTGAGTATATTATTACTGCAGACGAAGGAATTAGGGGAGGAAAAATTATTCCTTTAAAAGAAACTGTTGATGAAGCTTTATTAAATTGTCCTAATGTAAAAAAATGTATTGTGGTGAAAAGAACTGGGAATTACATAAGTTGGGATAATCAAAGAGATATTTGGTATGATGATTTAATAAAAGATATATCTTCAAAGTGTGATCCTGAAGAAATGAACGCTGAAGACCCTCTATTTATTCTATATACATCTGGATCCACAGGAAAACCCAAAGGGGTTCTACATACCTCTGGTGGATATATAGTATATGCATCATATACTCATCAATATATTTTTAATTATAAACCCAAGGATATTTATTTTTGCTCAGCAGATATAGGATGGGTAACAGGTCATAGCTACGTTATTTATGGTCCTCTTGCAAATGGAGCAACTACAATTATGTTTGAGGGTGTTCCAAATTATCCAGATAGTTCTAGATGGTGGGAGATAATTGATAAATATAAAGTAAATATATTTTATACTGCGCCAACCGCTATTAGAGCCTTAATGAGAGAAGGAGATAAGCCAGTTAAAAAAACTTCAAGAAAATCGTTAAAATTACTTGGAACAGTAGGAGAACCAATTAATCCTGAAGCTTGGATGTGGTATTATAAAACTGTTGGAAACTCTAAGTGTCCAATCGTTGATACTTGGTGGCAAACCGAGACTGGCGGCATACTAATAAGTCCACAAACAGGAGCTATAAACCTTAAACCTGGATCTGCAACAAAACCTTTTTATGGAATTAAGCCCTCTATTGTAGATAAAAATGGTAAAGAAATTAAAGGAGCTGGAGAAGGGAGATTATGTATATCTCAATCATGGCCAGGACAAATGAGAACAGTTTATGGAGACCACCAAAGATTTATAGATACTTATTTTTCACAATTTGATGGTAAATATTTTACTGGGGATGGAGCCAAAAGAGATAAAGATGGATATTATTGGATAACAGGTAGAGTTGATGATGTGATAATTGTTTCTGGACACAATTTAGGTACAGCAGAAATTGAAAGTGCATTTGTTGCACACCCTAAAGTTGCTGAAGCAGCAGTAGTTGGTTACCCTCATGACATAAAAGGAAATGGCTTATATTGCTATGTAACTCTTAATGTCGGAGAAAAACAAGATGGAGATCTTGAAAGAGAGCTAAAACTTTGGGTTAGAAAACAAATCGGTGCACTTGCAACACCTGACATAATTCATTTTTCACCAGGACTACCAAAAACTAGATCTGGAAAAATCATGAGAAGAATATTAAGAAAAATTGCTGCTAATGAACACGAGCAGTTAGGTGACACAACTACTTTGGCAGATCCAAGCGTTGTTCAAAGTTTGGTTGATAATCGAAAGAATATTTAAATTTTAATTAATTTAGTAAACTCATCTTTTATATTATCCCATTTTAATATCATAGAATTTAAAACTATTTTTCTATCTAATTTTTTTAATTCATCAGCTATTGGAGCCCACTCATATAAAGCTAAGGCACTTTCATTAAATGGCCAAGAATTATAATATTTTTCCCAATCTATATTTTGTAATCTTTCATTAAATTTTTCTTTTCCTTTAGCTATAATATCATCTGGCATTCCATTTTGAATTTCATTATTCAAAATTTCTTCATATATCTCTGCTGCTTTTTCTGTTTCTTTAAAATTATAAAAAACTTTTAAAAATGATAAACTATAAAAAGTAAGGTCTTGAAGTGCTATACAATAAATATTCCATTTAGCTTTATTGATTGATGCCAAAAATTTTTCATCATCAAAATGTAAAACCCATTTTGTACCCATTCTCGTTTTTAAATAATTATATAAAGTTACTTGTGAAACCCAAGCTGATTTTTTTTGTATAAAAGATTTTAAATCTTCAATATTTTTAATTTTTTTTTTGGGTAAAATGCTTTTAAATAAAGCTAATAAATAAACTTTAAAATCTTCAAGCTTTACATCTTTTAATCTAAATTTATATTTTAAGACCATAAATACATATTATTAGTTGTAAAATATAAATATATATATCTCATGAGTTGTGTCACTACTTTTAAGTGCCTAAAAACAGGCTTTTTTAGGGGTATTAATTAATTTTAATTTAAGTAAGGTACTCGTTTTAAACCTATAGGGAGAGAAACAAATGTCAAAACAAAAACAACACTGGGAAAAAACCAGAAATTTGCTTTGGATAACATTAGCAATTTGGTTTGTATTCTCAATTGGCATCTTTTTTTTCGGGGCTGAAATGGAAGCGTCTAGCTTTAGACCTCTTGGATATCCATTGTCATATTACATGACATGTCAAGGGTCACTTGGAATTTTCGTAATACTAATTTTTTGGTTTGCAGGAAGACAAGAAAAGATAGACGAAGAATTTGGCTTTAGTGAAAGAGAGGATAGCTAATGATTAAAGGTAAATTTATAGACAATTTGCCAAAAGTTTATGGAATATATACAGGAGGTTTCCTTGTATTCATAATCTTGATGGCAATTGCAGAACAAGCAGGAATGACAGCAAAAACAATTGGTATTTGTTTTGTTGCATTTACTGTTTCAATTTATGCAATAATTGGTTATCTATCGCGTACACTACAAGTAGATGCATATTATGTGGCAGGAAGACAAGTTCCAACTGTATTTAACGGAATGGCTACAGCAGCAGACTGGATGTCTGGTGCTTCATTCGTTGCAATGGCAGGTGGTATTTACTTCAAGGGCTACGGTTATATGGCGCTTCTAGTTGGATGGACTGGTGGATATGTACTTGTAGCATCACTGCTAGCACCTTACTTAAGAAAATTTGGATGTTACACAGTTCCAGATTTCGTAGGTACTAGATATGGTGGTAACGCAGCAAGATTATCTGCAGTATTAGTTTTAACAGTAGCATCATTCACTTATGTTACGGCACAGATCAATGCCACAGGAACAATCGCTTCTGTTGCATTAGATATTCCTTTTGGAATTGCAGTATACGTTGGATTAGCAAGTATATTGCTATGTTCAATGCTTGGTGGAATGAGAGCTGTTACTTGGACTCAGGTTGCTCAATATATTGTATTAATTATAGCTTACTTGCTTCCTGTATTCTGGATCAGTAATAAAATGGGCGCTGGTGTCTTCCCACACTTAATGTTGGCAGACGAGGTTGCTAGAATTGCTGAGTTAGAAGGTCAATTTGGTTTTACTAAAAACTCTGCAGCTGATTTAGCTACAGTACCAAAAGGCTTAGCTGGAATAACTAAAGCACACTCTGCAGTTAACGCAACACCTTGGGCATTTATTTCATTAGCGATATGTATGATGGCTGGAACAGCTTCATTACCTCACGTTATGATGAGATATTTTACTACTCCAAGTGTAAAAGCAGCTAGAAGATCAGTAGGTTGGTCATTATTCTTTATATTCCTACTTTACTCTTCTGCGCCAATGTTAGCTACATTATCAAAACTATCATTGATGGATCCAACACTTCCAACTGGAATTATTGGTAAATCAATAGCTGATGTTCAAGCAATAGACTGGTACCAAAACTGGAACCAAGCTAACTTAATGTTTGTAAGCGACTTTAACGGAAATGGAACTCTTGAATTAAATGAGTTTTTCATGGGTGGTAAAGCCGTTGTATTAGCTACACCGGAAATTGCAGGATTACCTTATGTAATCTCTGGTCTGGTTGCCGCTGGAGGTATGGCTGCTGCCATGTCAACAGCTGATGGTTTAGTTTTAGCAATTGCAAATGCTTTATCTCATGACTTGTACTACAAGATCATTGACCCTAAAGCAGAAACTGCAAAAAGATTAATTGTTGCAAGGGTATTACTTGTAATAATTGGTTTTGCTGGAGCAACTATTGCTGCACTTGAAATACAAGGTATCTTAGGTTCGGTTATCTGGGCTTTTGACTTTGCGATGTCAGGATTGTTCTTCCCACTTGTACTAGGTGTATGGTGGAAGAGAGCAAATGGACCTGGTGCAGTTGCAGGAATGCTTCTAGGATTAGCTTCTGGTACAGCGTATCTAATATGGGTACGAACTGGTGGAGCAGGATTCTGGGGTGTAACTCAACTTACATTCGGAATAGTTGGATCATTAGTTAGCTTAGTATCTATGGTTGTTGTAAGTCTAATGACTGCAGAACCAGATGCTGCTACACAAAAAATGGTTGACGAAGTGCGTGTACCTAGTGGTAAAACAGTACTTGGTAAACAACACTAAATAATTATAATTTTAAGGGGCGATATATTTCGCCCCTTTTAATTATTAAATCTTAAAATTTCTTATGTCTTCAAACTTTCATCCATTAGTATATTTAATAGATTATATAATGGGTATGATTATGTGGACTCTAATTGGAAGAGTGGCAATGAATATCTTTCAGAAAGAAGACTCTAATTTTTTTTTTATGAGAGTTTTTGTAAAGTTAACAGATCCAATTATTAATATATTCAGAATTTTAACACCTTCATTTATTATAAAACCTTTAGTTCCTCTATATGTGGCATGGTTTTTTTATATGTTCAGATTTTATCTTATGCCCTATCTATTGGGGTATTCTGTGATGGGAATGCTCTCTTTTCCTTTGGAAAGTGAAATTGCAAGAGAAATTTATCGAATTTTTAGTAAAAACTAATTTATTTTTTTTTTAAAAGTTGGTACTAGTAAATACCTAACTAGAAATGCAAAAAATTAAAATATCTCCTTCAATTCTTTCAGCAGATTTTAGTCAACTTGGTGCTGAAATTAAAAAATTAGAGGCTGCAGGAGCAGACTTAATACATGTAGACGTGATGGATGGACATTTTGTACCAAACCTAACTATTGGACCACCTATTATAAAAAGTTTAAGAAAATTTACAAAAATTCCATTTGACGTTCACTTAATGATTTCTCCAGTTCATAAATATATTAAAGATTATGCTGATGCTGGAGCTGATATAATTACTATACATCCAGAAGCTACTGATAATTTATTAGAAAGTATTAAATTAATTAAATCATTAAATAAAAAAGTTGGAGTTTCATTAAATCCAGAAACGTCTCTTGATGAATTGTACCCTGTTATATCTCAAGTAGACTTAGTTTTAATAATGAGTGTGAACCCTGGTTTTGGTGGACAAAAATTTATACAAGAAACTATTGATAAAATTAAAAAATTAAAAGCTAAATTAAATGAGTTAAACCTCAAAATAGAAATTGAAGTAGACGGAGGTATTAATTTTGAAAATTCTAAATCAATTATACAGTCTGGTGCAGATATTCTAGTATCTGGAACGACTATATTTAAAAGTAATAAAGGAAATATTAAAAAAAATATAGAAATTTTGAAAAGCAATTAAATAATGTTTAAAATAAAAAGTATAAGAAAATACTTTTACTCTTTTTTTAATTCATTAATAAATAATCTAAAATATTCATATTTTAAAACAAATTATTATAATAAAAAAATCTCTAGAAAAATACCAGCTAGATATGTTTATAAACCTAGTCCGCATATAATTAATAGTCTAATTTCTCTAAAAAAAAAGAAAATAAAAATTGAAAAATTATCCTTGAATTCTATTTGGGATGTAAATTCAAAAAATTTTTCTGAATTTGAAACCTTGCACAACTTTTTATGGATAAATACTCTTGATATAAAAACTTCTAAAATTGCTACACACAATATAATTGAAAATTGGATTGAAAATAATGATATTTTTAATCAACAAACATGGAAATTAGATATTTTAAGTAAAAGAATAATTTCTTGGTTATCAAATACTAATCTAACACTTGAAGTTTCTAATTTGAGTTATAAAAATAAATTTAACTTATCTATTATAAAACAAGCTAACCATTTATTTAAAAATATCAGTAAAGAAAAAAATTATGAAAAACAGCTTATTGGTTGTGCTGCATTAATTCTAATAGGACTTATATTTAAAGAATATGAGAAATCAAAAATTACTGGATTTGAGATTTTAAAAAAGATTATAAAAATAAATTTTGATTATGATGGATTTCCAAAATCAAGAAATCCACAAGAAATTAACGAAAATTTAAAATATTTTATTATTATAAGAGAATGGTTAAAAGAATCTCAAAATCAAATACCTGAATTCTTAGATGAAATTATTTACAGCCTAGGTTCTACATTTGCATTTATAAATGATAGCCTAAATCATCTACCTTTATTCAATGGATCTTCTTCTTTAAATAATGAAGAATTTAAAAATTATTTAAATAACTTAGGTTATATTTTCAAAAATGAGGCAAACGAATGTGGTGGATACTACATAATAAAAAATAAAAAAATTTCTTTCATAATTGATATCGGTAATTCAGTTCAAAAAAAATTTTCTGAAAAATATCAAGCAGGATGTCTATCATTTGAAATAACCTCGGGAAATGAAAAATTAATTTGTAACTCTGGATTTTATTTTAAAAATGATAGTAAATTAAAAACACTATTATCTAAATCAACTGCTGCCCAATCTACACTTTATATGGATGACTGTTCATCCTGCAGCATTGATGGAACATCTATTAAAAATGGATTAAAAGTAATCTCTAAGAAAATTAATACTAGTAAAGAATTTGATGAGATAATTGCTAGACACAATGGTTATGAAAATAAATATGGATATTTTCATGAAAGAAAGGTTAAATTCTTAAAAAAAGATAAAGTTTTTTTAGGAACTGACTCTCTAATTGGAAATAAAAATATTACTAATGTTAATTTTGGTATTAGATTTCATGTAATGCCTGATACTAAAATGGTTAAAACACAAAATTCCAATACAGTACTATTAAGTACTAGCAACGGAGAAGGATGGAAATTTTCATGCAGTGAATATAAAATAATTATTGAAAATGGAATTTACTTAGGAAATAAGAATAAAATAATAGAAAATCAAAATATTTATATTTCTGGTATTACTGAAAAAAAAGATTTATCTATTAATTGGATATTAGAGAAAATTTCATAATGAAAAAATTAATAAAGATAAAAAAAGCAATTATTTCTTTATCAGATAAATCAAACTTAAAAATAATTCTTACAAATTTAAAAAAATTTAATATTAAAATAATAAGTTCAGGTGGGACTTACAAAGAAATAAAGAAACTTGGTTTTAAGTGTGAAGAAATATCAAATTATACAGGTTTTAAGGAAATGCTAGACGGGAGAGTTAAAACACTTCATCCAAAAATACATGCCGGATTACTAAGTATTAGAAATAATAAAAAACATATAAAAGAACTCAAAAATAATAATTTTGAAGAAATAGACTTGGTTATTGTTAATTTTTATCCATTTGAAAAAAGTATTAATGAAACAAAAAATTTTAAAAAGATAATTGAAAAAATAGATATAGGTGGTCCAACAATGGTTAGGGCAGCTGCCAAAAATTTTAATAGTGTAACAGTGATATCTTCACCTAATCAGTATGAAGATCTAATTAATGAATTAAAATTAAATAAAGGATCTACGAGTATAAACTTTCGATATAAATCAGCTTTACATTCTTTTAATGAAATTGCTTATTATGACTCTGTAATTTCTAATTTTTTAAATCACAGTTCAAATCTTTCATTTCCTGAAAAAAAAACATTTCATGGAAAACTGAGCGAAAAATTAAGGTACGGTGAAAACCCCCATCAAATTGCTTCCTTTTATAAAGGTTCAGAATTTAATTCATTAAAACAACTACATGGAAAAAAATTAAGTTATAATAATTATAACGACATCTTTTCATCACTAGAAGTATTAAGCACATTTCAAAAAAATTTAGGAACGGTAATAGTTAAACATGCTAATCCATGTGGAGTTTCTTCTGAAAAAAAATCAATCATATCTTTTAGCCATGCATTTAACTGTGACCCTATTAGTGCATTTGGTGGCATTGTTTGTTGCAATTACAAAATAGACTTTAATTTAGCAAAAAAAATTAATCAAAATTTTTTTGAAATAATTATTGCTAAAGGTTTTGAAAAAAGGGCTCTAAAGATCTTAAAAAATAAAAAAAATTTAAGAATAATTGACTCTTCAAATTATAAATATAAAGCAATTTTTAATCCTGTTTTCCACAGAGACTCATTTCTACTTCAAAATATAGATAGCTTTAAAATAATTGAAAAAGATTTAAAATTTGTTTCAAAAATTAAACCAAATAAATATCAAATTCAAAATCTTATTTTTGCACTAAATGTTTGTAGATATGTAAAATCAAATGCAATCGTTTTAGTAAAAAATAAATCTACAATTGGAATAGGTTCTGGACAGCCTAATAGATTAGATAGTTGTAATATTGCAATAAACAAAGCTAAACAATTTGTTCCTAATGAGTTATATAATTCAGTTGCAGCATCTGATGCTTTTTTTCCCTTTACTGATGGAATAGAAAAACTAGTTCAATCTGGAGTAAAAGCTATAATACAACCAAGTGGGTCTATTAGAGATAAGGAAATAATTAAGTTTGCTAATGATACAAATACTATTTTAGTATTTTCAAAAACTAGACATTTTAAACATTAAGTATTTTATCTATTTTAGATGCTAAAATAAAATCATTTTCTGATAAACCTTCAACCGCATGTGTAGTAATTTTTATATTTGCATAACCCCACCCAAACGCTATATCTGGATGATGTCCCTCATTTTCAGATATTTCTCCAACTAAATTTACAAAGCTTTGACTTTCTAAAAAATTTTTAAAATTGAATTTTTTTTCTATAAAAAATATTTTTTTTTCATCTTTTTTAACATCCCATCCATTTACCTTTTTCAAATATTTGTGAATTTCATCATAGTCTAACGGTGGTAAACCTCCCTCACACGGAACACATTTTTTTTTTGTTAAATCATCCATAAATTTGGAGCGGGTCAAGGGAATCGAACCCTCTACCTAATCGTTGGCAACGATTCGCTCTACCAATGAGCTAGACCCGCTTATTAAAAACTATTATAAAATAAGGTTTTTTTAAACGCAAGTATGACAAAATACAACTAAATTAAACATAAAATCTTGTTTATAATAAAAAAAATGAAACAACAAAAAAATTTACCAAATATTCTACCCATTTTTCCATTATCCAATTTTATATTTTTTCCTAAAACTTCTGTTCCATTAAATATTTTTGAACCAAGATATCTTGAAATGATTAATGATAGTCTAAAAAAAGATAAATTGATTGGAATAATACAACCTAAAAATAAAAAAAATGTTAAGAACGAAAAAAAACCTGAACTTTATTCAATTGGGTGTGTCGGTAAAATTATAAGTTTTGATGAGACAGAAGATAATAGAATTTTATTGGTATTAAATGGCATAAGTAGATTTGAAATAACTGAAGAAATAACAAATGATAAATTATATCGACAATGCAAAGTTGATTTTAGTAAATTTGAACATGATGTTATAGAAGGAAAAAATGAATCAAGAGTTTCAGATCTCAACTTAATTTTTAATGATTTAAAAGATTTTTTTCAAAAAAAAGGATATGAATTGGATTGGAATGAATTAAAGAAACAAAATTTAGATCAAGCAATAAACTCTTTATGTATGATTGCCCCTTTTTCTCTCGAGGAAAAACAAATACTTTTAGAATCAAATGAAATAAATGACAGAAAAAATAAACTAAAAGAAATTTTAAATATATATTCTGTTAGTAATGTAGAAACTAACTACTCAATAAATTAAATATTTAAACCTTTATTTGCAAATTTTATAAATAAAGATTTTATAGAATTATTATTGTCAATTTCGCTAAAAAACTTATTAGAATATAAATTAAAAATATCATTATTATTTGAAAAAAATTCTTCCGTAAGATCAACTCCTTTTGCAAAAAGAAAATTATATGATTTTACCCTATTGTTAAATTCTGCTAATATTGAATTTTCTAATTCTAAGCCTAAGTTAATTTTATTCTTAATAATTGTTTGTAAAATTTTAATATCTCTAATTATCATGTTAAAACCCTGACCTGCTATTGGATGAATTTTATGTAATCCATCTCCAAAAGTTAAAATATTTTTAAAATAATATTCTCTTGGAATTAAAAAATTTAATTTAAACTTATTAATTGATGAAAAAGATATTCTCTTAAAATTATATGGAAATAATTTTCTTATATTGCTTTTAAAAATTTCATTATTAACATAGTTTTTATCATTTACAGACCAAACAATTGAGGTGGAATTTTCAGATAATGGCAAAAATGCCATTGGACCAAATTTAGTAAAAAATTGATACGCTGTATTATTAGAAACTTTTGAATGTTTTGCAATTAATGTATAAGCCGTTGATTTATAATCTTTATATATTTTTCTAAAAAAAAATTTTTTATCAATTATGTTATTACTACTGCAATTAATTATTAATTTATAATTTTTATTTAAAAATTTTTTACTTAATAAATAATTATCTTTCTTTATTAATATTTTAAGTAATGAATTTTTTTCAAGTTTTTTTTTAAGATTTAGATATATTTCATTATTTTTAATCATATGAAATAAAGGATCTTTTTTTTTATTTTCAAAATTTAACAATAATTTTTTATCTAATTCTAATTTTGAATTAAAAATTTTAATTTTTTTTATTTTCCAAAAATTTTTCATTTTTTTGTCTAAAATTTGATTATCTTTTAAAAATAAAAGATTATTATCTGAAATGCCCACTGTTCTATCGTCTAGCAATTTTTTTTTAAAATTATTCTTAATTATTAAATCAATCTCAATATTTAAATCGAGTAATGCCTTGGAAAGCATTAATGCAGTTAATCCATCACCAATAATACAAACTTTTTCTCTCATTTTTATAAAAATTAATTTTATCAGGAAAAATTAAGTGATACAAAGTTATAAATTAGATTCGTTATAATGAATTTTTCAGAATTTTCAAAAAAAATAATACAATTTTCTATTAATAGAATAATAGATATAGGAGGAATACTTATTATTTGTATTTCATTATTTTTATTGCTTTCTCTGATAACTTACTCTCCCGAAGATCCTAACTTTATATTTCCTGAAAATACTAATATAAAAAATATATTTGGTTTTTATGGAAGTTTTACATCAGATATATTTTTTCAATCACTTGGTTTAATCTCCTTTTTATTTAGTCTCACTATCCTTGGACTTGGAATAAACATTATTAAAAATAAAAAAATTATAAATATTTTAAAAACTTTTTTATATTGTATTTTTTATATTATTTTTGGATGTGCTTTTTTAAATATTTTTTACAATGAATCTTATTGGTTAATAGTTAGTGGAAATGGTGGCTTTGTTGGAAATTTTTCAAGCAATATAATTAATAATATTTCATCAAATATACATGAAAATATTATATATATATTCTTAATCATCATAACAGCTACATTTTTTTTCTTAAGTCTAAATTTAAAAATCTCAACAATATATAATTTTTTTATAAATATAATAATAAAAATTTTTAAAAAAAAAGAAGAAGTAAAATACCAAGAAGAGATTAATTTTTCTGCTCAGACTCCAGAAGTTGATAAATATGAAAAAGAGAAAGAAAATAAACAAACAAATTTTTCATTCCAAGAAAAAGAAGTAAATAAATCTAAAAAAAAATTTATTTTTCCATCATTAGAATATTTAAAATTTCCTAATATTAAAAAAAATATTGCTGAGAAAAATAATAATAAAAATTCAGATCCAGAATTTTTAGAAAAAATTCTTTTGGATTTTGGTGTTGAAGGTAAAATAAAAAAAATAAGCAATGGGCCAGTCGTTACCCTAAATGAATTTGAACCAGCACCAGGAATTAAAGTTTCAAAAATAATTAATCTTTCTGAAGATATTGCACGAAATACAAGTTCTGAATCAGCAAGAATTGCAACTATCCCTGGAAAAAATACTGTTGGAATAGAAATACCAAATCTATCAAGAGAAAATGTCTTCTTAAGTGAGATTATTTCTGATGAAAAATTTTCAAAAAAAGATATTAAATTACCTATCGCACTTGGAAAAAGTATTTCAGGAACACCTCTTATTGGTGATTTAACATCTATGCCACATTTATTAATTGCTGGTACTACTGGATCAGGTAAATCAGTTTGTATTAATACAATTATCTTATCTATAATTTATAAATTATCTCCTGAGCAATGTAAGTTTATTATGATAGATCCAAAAATGTTAGAATTGTCAACTTATGAGGGTATTCCACATTTAATATGTCCTGTTATCACTGAAGCAAAAAAAGCTGCCTCTGTATTGGGTTGGGTAGTTAAAGAAATGGAGAGTAGATATAAATTAATGACCAAAGAGGGTGTCAGAAATATAGACGGATATAATAGTAAACATAAATTAGTTATGCCATATATTGTTGTTGTAGTTGATGAAATGTCAGATTTAATGCTTGTAGCTGGAAAAGAAATCGAAAATTATATTCAAAAACTCTCACAGATGGCAAGAGCTGCTGGAATTCATATAATAATGGCAACGCAAAGACCGAGTGTAGATGTAATTACTGGAACAATAAAAGCTAATTTTCCAACAAGAATTTCTTTTCAAGTTACATCAAAAATTGATAGCAGAACAATATTGGGAGAACAAGGTGCCGAACAACTACTTGGAAAAGGTGATATGTTGTTTATGTCGTCTGCTAATAGAATTGTTAGAATTCATGCACCCTATGTTTCAGAAAATGAAATTGAAAAAATTAATAGTTTTTTAAGATCTCAAGCAGAACCAGATTATGTTGATGAAATTTTAAATTTTGCAGACGAAAAAGAAACGGGTGAAAATTATTCAGATAACGAAAATAAAGATCAATTATATCAATCAGCTGTAGAACTTGTAAAAACAGATGGTAAGGCTTCTACATCATACTTACAAAGAAAATTACAAATAGGTTATAATAGAGCTGCAAGAATAATAGATATGATGGAGGAAGATGGAATTGTAAGTAAAGCAAATCATGTTGGTAAAAGAGAAGTTTTATAATAATAATGAAGAGAAATTTACTGTTTATATTAGTTTTATATATTTTTTTTTGTACTGAAGTTTTTGCAACACAAAAAAAAAATATAATAAGTAACCTAAGTAAAATTAAAAATATAACTTTTGATTTTGAGCAAACTATTGATGAAGAAAAAGAAAAAGGAAAATGCGTTATTAAATATCCAAAACTAATTAACTGTAGTTATGAAGGTATAAAAGGTAAAAAAATGATTTCTAATGGAAATTCCTTAGTAATCAAAATTACAAACAGTGATATTTCATATATATATCCATTAGAATCTACTCCATTAAATTATATTTTAGATAAAAATTATATAATTAGTGAAATAAAAAAATTAGAACCAAAATTCATAGAAGATAAATATATTTATTTTACAATGTTAAATGAAAATCAAAAATTAAACATTTTTTTTGATAATAAAGATTTTCATATAATTGGCTGGCAAACTGAAGATATATATCAAAATTTAGTTATCACTTTTATATCTAAAATTAAAATAAATCAGAAAATTGATGATAATTTATTTAAACTTCCTAAACTTAATTAATTATCTCACTATTATAAATTTTCATACCTCTTGCTAAATAATTTTTTAAAGCATTTTCATGATCAAGAGAACAAGTATGAACCCAAAGTCTATTTGAATTAAAAGTCCATGATATTTTTATAGCTTCAGATAACAAATATCCACCCAACTTTTTTCCAAAAAAACTTTCTAATAATCCTAAATAGACAATTTCTGATTCTAATTTTTCTTTATGATAAATAAGTTCAAAGAAACCAGCAATATCATCATTTACCTTTAAAATATAAGTATATAAATCTTTTTGAGAAACATATTTTATCCACTGTTGATCAGACCAATAAAGTCTATCCGTCCAATGATATTTTTTACCAATTTGCTTATATAAAAATTTATTTAACTGAAAATCTTTTGGAATTACCATTTGTATATTAGCATTATCTATTGGTTTAACTATCTCAGATAATTCATTGGGAGATTTTATTTCTAAAAAGTTTCTTATAATTTTTTCCATTAACTGACCATTTTTCCAACAGTTTCTCCACCAAATAAATGAAAATGAAGATGGGGAACTTCTTGTCCTCCATCTTCTCCTATATTAGCCAATGCTCTATATCCCTTTCCAGTATCAACTGAAATTTTAAGCATCTTGGCAACTGTATTAATTCCTTTTAATAAACCAGTCATCTCATTTGATGAAGCATTTGTAATAAAATCGTCAAGATTAATATATTTTCCTTTGGGTATAACTAAAGCATGAATTTTTTTTTGAGGATTAATATCATAAAATGATAAAATATAATCATTCTCATAAATTTTTTTACAAGGAATTTCTCCTCTTAAAATTTTCGCAAAAATATTATTTTCGTCGTATTTCATTTTTTTCTTTTATCCAATTCTAACATTACTTCTTCAATTCTAATATTATTTCCCTCAAGATACATAATTAGGTGATAAAATACATCAGCTGCTTCATGGATTTTGTTAGTATCCTTTTCTACAGCTTCTATTAATTCTTTTATTTCTTCTAAAACTTTTGCTTTACTAAGGGACTTATCGTTTAGCAAT
Organism: Candidatus Pelagibacterales bacterium; assembly: GCA_004213155.1. Classification (GTDB taxonomy): domain Bacteria; phylum Pseudomonadota; class Alphaproteobacteria; order Pelagibacterales; family Pelagibacteraceae; genus MED-G107. The sequence goes on along the minus strand of SHAN01000001.1, from coordinate 33,581 downwards.
TTATTTGTATAAGAACCTTCTATGGGTTTATCTTTTCTTTCCCTTGCTAATTTAATTAAATCATCAAAAATATTCATATTATTTATCTTTTAATATTAGTACCTCAAATTTTTCTTTATTTTAACCATCGCTATAATTTAAAGTTAAATCCTAACAGGAATTCCTTTTGAGTCCAAATATTGTTTGGCCTCTTTTACTGAATATTTTCCATAATGAAATATAGACGCTGCTAAAACTGCACTAGCATTTCCTAATTTAATTCCATCAACCAAATGATCTAAATTTCCAACTCCACCAGATGCAATTAAAGGAATATTTACTTTAGATGATATTTTTGACATCAGATTAATATCATAACCAACTTGTGTACCATCTCTATCCATGGATGTTACTAATAGCTCTCCTGCTCCACTATCTTCCATTTTTTTTGCAAAATTTAAAGCATCAATACCAGTACTATTTCTGCCCCCGTGAGTAAATACTTCCCATTTATCTCCATTTAGTTTTGCATCAATTGCAACAACAATACATTGTGATCCAAATTTTTTAGAACTTTCTAAAACTACTTTTGAATTCTGTACAGCTGCTGTATTAATTGAAACTTTATCCGCTCCACAATTAAGTAATCTATTAATATCTTCTATATTTCTAACACCACCACCTACAGTTAAGGGTACAAAGCATTTTTTTGAAGTTCTCTCTACAACATCATAAATCGTTTCTCTATTTTCATTTGAAGCTGTTATATCTAAAAAACATATTTCATCTGCACCGCCATCACTGTAAATTTGAGCTTGTTCTACTGGATCTCCTGCATCCTTTAAATCTATAAAATTAATACCTTTTACTACGCGGCCATTCTTAACATCTAAACAAGGAATAATTCTATTTTTAAGCATTTATTTCTTTCGCAAGTTCTTCTAAATTAATATCACCATCATAAATAGCCTTGCCAACTATTATACCTTCAATATTTTTTAAACTCTTTGCTTTTTTAATATCATCAATTGAAGAAACTCCTCCTGATATAATTACAGGACAATTTGATATTTCAGCTATTTTTGTTGTTTCTTCAAAATTTGGGCTTTGCTTGGTGCCATCTTTATTTATATCAGTATAAATTAATCTGCTCGAACCATAATCATTTACTTCTTTAAGAAAATCTACAGTTAATTGATTAGAGTTTTCTTTCCAGCCAGATACAGATAAATATCCATTTTTGGAATCTAAACCTAAGGCAATTTTATTTGGAAATTTTTTACATGCTTCTTTTAAAAAATTTTTATTTTTTATCGCAGCACTTCCTAAAATAACTTTTTCAACACCTATATCGATATATGTTTTGATACTTTCAAAGTTTCTAACTCCACCACCTATCTCAATTTTAAAATCAAAGTTACTAACAATTTCTCTAATAATATCCAAATTAACTGTCTCCCCTGTTAAAGCTCCATCTAAATCAACTATATGTAAATTCTTGAAACCATTATCTTTATACTTACCAGCCTGATCTATTGGGGACATTTCGTATTCGGTTTTGTTATTAAAGTCTCCTTTAACTAACCTTACACACTTCTTATTTTTAATATCTATTGCTGGAAATATTTTCATTTTATAAGTTTATAAAATTATTAATTATTTTAAGTCCAATTTTATCACTTTTTTCAGGATGGAACTGAGTTCCAAAAATATTTTCTTTTTCAATTGAGCAAACAATATTTGATGAATAATCTATCGTTGCAGAAATTACATTTTTTTCGTCTGGAATAAATTCATAACTATGAACAAAATACATGTGAGATTTATTATCTATACCTTTAAAAATTTTACTTTCTTTCACAATATTAATTTGGTTCCAACCAATATGTGGAAGTCTATATTTTCCATTTTTGTTATCGATTTTCGATACTTTCCCAGAAATCCAACCTAATCCTTTTGTTTGGGTTTCCTCATAACCAATATCTGCAAACATTTGTAAACCTACGCAAATTCCAAAAAATGGTTTTTTATTATTTAATGCAACCTCATTAAGAGTATCAACTAAACCACCAATATTGTTCAGAGCATCTACGCAACTTTTGAAAGAACCCTGACCTGGTAAGACCACCTTATCACTTGACTTAATTTTTTTTAAATCTGATGTTACTTCAATATTTATTTTACCTTTAGCAACTTCATTAAAAGAATTAATTACAGAACTTATATTACCTGAATTATAGTCAACAATTGTGACATTCATTAAATTTATAAAGAACCTTTAGTTGAAGGAATTGATTTTTTATTTCTAGGATCCATTTCTAATGCACTTCTTAAAGATCTTGCCAATCCTTTAAAACAAGACTCTATAATGTGATGACTATTGTCGCCATAAACATTTTCAACATGAAGTGTGATGCCTGCTGCTTGTGAAAATGCCTGGAACCATTCTTTAAATAATTCTGTATCCATTTCACCAAGTTTTTCTACCTTAAGTTTAACTTTCCATATTAAATAAGGCCTGTTTGATACATCAATTGCAACACGTGTTAATGTTTCGTCCATTGGGATCATTGCATGAGCATATCTTTTAATTCCAACAAATTTTTTTGAAGCTTTTTTTAAAGCCTCACCTATTGCGATCCCTGTATCTTCAGTTGTATGATGTAGATCTATATGAGTATCTCCTTTTGCCTTTATGTTCATATCTATTGATGAATGCTTAGATAATTGTTCAAGCATGTGATTAAGAAAACCTATTCCAGTATCAATCTTGTATTTACCTTTGCCATCAATATTAAGATCTACATTAATACTGGTCTCTTTGGTTTTTCTAGATATTTTTGCTTTCCGAGCCATAAATTAATTATAGGTATATATATATTATTTAATTATATCAATAATAAGACACTTGAAGAATAAAAATTAATATCCATCTATAAAGTATGACTACAATAGTGCTTATAAGAAAAAATAATGAAGTAGTGGTTGCTGGAGATGGCCAAGTAAGTATGGGTAATACCGTGATTAAAAGTACTGCTGCTAAAGTTAGAAAAATAGAAAAAAGAAATGTAATAGCAGGTTTTGCAGGGTCGACCGCAGATGCTTTGACTTTATTTGAAAGACTTGAATCAAAGCTAGAAAAACATGCAGGAAACTTGTCAAGAGCTGCCGTAGAATTAGCTAAAGATTGGAGAACTGATAAATATTTAAGGAGACTGGAAGCTTTAATGGCAATTGGAGATAAAGAAAATAGCTTTATAATTTCAGGAACTGGCGATGTTTTAGAGCCAGAAGGAGATGCTATAGGAATTGGATCAGGTGGAAATTATGCTTTAGCAGCAGCTAAAGTATTATTAGATACTGATTTATCAGCTGAAGATATTGCAAAAAAATCAATTAAAATTGCATCAGAAATATGTGTTTTTACAAATGATAATATAAAAATTGAAAAAATATAATGGAAAAATCAAATATAAAAGAATTCAAACCTAAAATAAAAAAAGTAGAAAAAGATAAAAAATCTTATGTCAGTGCATTATCACCTAGAGAAATAGTTTCTGAATTAGACAGATATGTTATTGGTCAAAAAAAAGCAAAAAGAGCTGTTGCAATTGCTTTAAGAAATAGATGGAGACGACAAGCTATTGAAGGTCAATTAAAAGATGAAGTTTTGCCAAAAAATATTTTAATGATTGGACCAACTGGTGTAGGAAAAACTGAAATTTCAAGAAGACTTTCAAAATTAGCAGAAGCACCATTTGTAAAAGTAGAAGCAACAAGATTTACAGAAGTCGGTTATGTTGGGAGGGATGTTGAACAAATAGTTAGAGATCTCCTTGAGATAGCAATAGCTATGGAAAAAGTGAAAAAAAGAAAAGAAGTATTTATTAAAGCACAAAAAGCTGCTGAAGAAAGAGTATTAAATGCTTTAGTTGGAGAAAAAGCAAGTATAGCAACTAAAGAAAGTTTTAGAAAAAGATTAAGGGATGGTGACTTAGACGATAATGAAATTGAAATAGCAATAAGTGAAAACTCTTCAATGCCATCGTTCGAGATACCAGGTATGCCGGGAGCAAATGTTGGAATGATAAACATTGGTGAAATGTTAGGTAAGTCTATGGGCTCCAAACCAAAAAAAAAGAAAATATCTGTTAAAGAATCACATGAAATTTTAATTAATGAAGAATCTGATAAATTAATTGAACAAGACAAAATAATTAAATCAGCTAAAAATTCTACTGAAAATAATGGGATAGTTTTTTTGGATGAGATTGATAAAATTTCTGCTAGGGGCGATCGTGTTGGTGGAGACGTCTCTAGAGAGGGTGTACAAAGAGATTTATTACCATTAATTGAAGGAACTACAGTAAGTACTAAATATGGAACATTAAAAACTGACCATATATTATTTATAGCGTCTGGAGCTTTTCAATTAGCTAAACCATCAGATTTATTACCTGAATTACAAGGAAGACTACCTATTAGAGTAGAACTGGACGCACTAACAAGTGATGACTTTAAAAAAATTCTTAAAGAGCCAGATAATAGTTTAATAAAACAATATATAGCTTTATTAAAAACTGAAAATGTAGATTTAGAATTTTCAGAAGATGGAATTGATAGTATTGCCAATATTGCAACAGAAGTTAATGCTACTATAGAAAATATAGGAGCAAGAAGATTACATACAATCATAGAAAAAATTTTAGATGAAATAAGTTTTACTGCAACAGATCGTAGTGGAGAAAAAATAATAATTGATAAAGCTTATGTTGAAAAAAATATTGGTGAATTAGTTAAAGATACTGATTTATCAAAATTTATTCTTTAATTCTATTTAAATAAATATAGAAAGCACCAGATCCACCATCTTTAATATCTGCCTCTGTAATATCTTTAATAATTTTTTTTAAGCTTTCACTATTACGCAAAAAATCTGGAACAGAATGTTTTAAAAGACTCAAATCTTTTGAAACATATGGGTTACTTTCATTATTTGACCTTGTACCCTTTCCTGTTATTACAATTATTTTATGTATTTTTTTTTGGTAAAAATCAAAAATTAACTCTTCAATTTTTTTATTTGCTTCATCTAAAGAATAGCCATGTAAATCTATTTTTTTAATTCTTCCAATATTTTTATTAATTGCTTCTAAATTTTTATCTTTATTTTCTATAGGTTTATCGCTGGAAACAAAATCGTTCCAAGCTTTAATATCATCTTCTGAAATTTTTTTATTCAATTATTCCTGTGTTTGAATTAATAACCAAATTGGACTATTTTTTTTCTGATCTTTTAAAAATTTCCAGGTATCTGAGACAACTTTTATTTTTTCTGGATCTCCAGAAATTATTTGATTTTCATTATTTTTTGAATAAGTAATTATTTCACTAATAAAATCTACTGTCACAGTATAAATATTATCTTTTTCTGTATAATCTTTTATCTTTGCAGATTTAATACCAATAAATGTAGTTTCTGATTTTATTTTTTTTTCTTTTCTTTCCTTAATTGCATCAGAAAAATTTTTATAAATATCTTTATCTAAAAGATGTTTTAATTGACTAAGTTCACCTTTGCCAAAAGAAGTAATAATCGTTTCATATGCTAATTTTGCACCTTTAATAAATTTTTGTTTCTCATCATCATCAAAAACATATTTATCAAATTTTTTAAAATTTGCTTTTTGTTGAAATTTTTGAGCCATATGGCCAGGAAAAGTTTCTTCATTTCCATTTCTTCTACCCAATATCCCTCTTAGTCTTAGGAAAATAAATCCCACAATCATTGCTAAAAGGATAATATCTATATATTCAAAGCTGTAATTCATGTTTTATATATTATATCTTATTGAGTATAATGATTTATTTCAATAAACAAAAAAAGAATTAAGACAAATGAACTCAGTACTTTTATTAATAATTGGCATTCCTTTAATAGAAATATTTTTATTTATAAAAGTTGGATCATATCTTGGCGCATTTAATACAATTTCATTAATTTTAATAACTGCATTTATTGGGGTTATGTATGCAAGATATGAAGGATTCAATACAATAAGATCTGGCATGTCTCAAATGATGAAAAATGAAATACCAATATATGAGATGATTTCGGGAGCAGCTTTAGCTTTTGCTGCTTTATTATTAATATTACCAGGATTTGCCACAGACTTAATTGGTTTCCTATTAATATTTCCACCAACAAGAAAAATATTTATGAAAAAATTTTCAAATAAATATACTAGTGATACAAAGGTTAAAAATAATTTTATAGATGGAGAATATGAAGACAGAGACGAAAACAACAAATAAAAAATATAAAATATTAGCGGAATTTGTTAAAGATATGTCTAGTGAAACACCTGACATTGAAACATTTATTTTTGTAAGAGAAAATATTAATAAATATCATTTAAATATTGATTTAAATAGTAAACCCATAAAAAATAAAATAATTGAAGTAAATACTATTTTAAAGTTTGAAGACAAAAATTTAGAAAATAAAAGATCACACTTTGAAATTACATATACAACTGTAATTAAAATAGAGGACGACGTTAATGAAAAAAAAGAATTAGAAAAAATTATTTTATGTGATGTGCCAAAAACAATATACCCAAATTTAGAAAAAATTTTTATTTCTCTACTAACTACATCTGGTCTACCTGAAATAAAACTAGAAAAAAAAATAGATTTTGAAAAATTATATAACGAAAGACTAAATTAATTATAAAAATTTCTCTTTATTTCTTTTTTTAAAAATGCTTTATGTAAATTAATTTCTTCTTCAGTCGGAAGAATTTTTATTTTTGAAAATTTATTTTTACTAAATTGATTTTTTTTTATAATTTCATCATTTTTTTCACTTGAAAAATCTAATAATGGTTCTTTCTCATCTATTAAATTAATGTATACTTTTGCTAACAATTCACAGTCAATTATAGCGCTATGTTTTTCTCTTTTAGAATTGTCAATCCTAAACTTCTTACAAAGTGCATCTAGACTAATTTGAGAACCAGGAAATTTTTCTCTAGCAATTTCTAAAGTATCTATAACTAGATCATTATTTAAAGTTTTCTTGCCAACTATCTTAAGTTCATTGTTTAAATGAGACATATCAAAACTTGCATTATGAATAATCAAATTTTTATTTTCTATAAATTTGAGAAAGTCATCAACTACATCTTGAAATTTTTTTTTATTAGATAAAAATTCATCTGTATAACCATGAACTTTTAATGCTTCGGCTGAAACTTTACGATCAGGATTAAGATAACAATGAAAAAAGTTTTTTGTTGGAATTCTATTTTCTAATTCTACACAACCAATTTCTACTATTCTATGGCCATCTCGTACTGAAAGCCCTGTTGTTTCTGTATCTAATACAACTTCAATCATTAAATATTAATTTTTTTTAAAATCATTTTAACATTTTTTTTAATAGAGTTGGTTTTAAAATTATTTTTTATGATAAATTGAGATTTTTTTCTTTTAAATTCTACAGGAAGTTGAAGTTTTTTCAAAATTCTTATAATTTTTTTATTATACCCAATTCTTTTTTTTAATCTTTTATTAATTTCTTTTTTTTTGGCATCAATAAAAACTAATATATCTTTTTTTTTATTAATTTTATTTTCTATTAATAATGGAACATCAAGAATAATAAATTTTTTTTTTTTATTATTTTTTATAAATTTATTCATTCTTAGACTTACTTCTGGATGAATAACTTTTCCTATTTTTTTCAAATTTCTGTTATTAGATAAAATTGCTTTTAAAATTTCCTCTTTTTTAATTGGATAAGAAATAATATAATTGGGTAAAATTTTATTTAATTTTTTAAAACATTTTTTATTTTTTTTATATAAATTTTGAACTTCATTATCTGCATTAAATACTGGATAACCAAATTGCTTTGCAATATAACTTTTACCAGAGCCAATATCACCAATAATTCCAATCTTAATCATACATCTAACAATTTAATAACTTTCTCATCTATTTCTGGCATAATTTTATGCCAGATTGTAAAAGATTGATGAGCCTGATAAATAAACATCATTTTTCCATTTTCTGTTTGATTTCCCATTTGCTTCGCATTTTTTAAAAAATTTGTTTCAACTGGATTATAAATTAGATCATAAAATAATTTGTCAGGCTCTATATTTTTATATTCTAGGTTTATTTTGTCTTTATTTTTAAGTCCAATACTAGTTGCATTGATGATCATATTAAAATCTGCCATATCTCCCCAATTTAAAATTTCTAAATTTGGGAATAATCTTTTTAAATCTTGGGCTTTTTCTTTTGTTCTGTTGCTCACAATAATTTTTGCTGCACCCATTTGTTTTAAAGCTAAAATAATTGATGGAACTACTCCACCGGCTCCTAGTATAAATATATTTTTATTTTTAACCTGATAATTAATACTTTTAATACCAAGAACAAATCCAGCAATATCTGTATTATGACCAATAATTTTATTATTTTCTAAATAAATCGTATTTACTGATTGTGTTTCTTCGGCTTCTGAGCTTAAATGATCCAAAAAAGGAATTACAACTTTTTTAAATGGAACTGTAACATTTATTCCACTAATTTTTTTACTCCTAACATCAGATATTACGCTTTTTATTTCTTTTTCTTCGAGAAGTTTTTTTTCATATATAGCATTAATATTATTTTTTTTAATCCAGTAATTATGTAATTTTGGAGATAGAGAATGTTCGATTGGGTTTCCTATTACTAAGTATTTTTTCATTTTGAATTCTATAATATATGAAAAATTAGTTATTTAAATTACTTAAATAATTTTTTATTTTTTCGACAGGCAGGCCCATAATAGTATTTTCATCACCTTCAATTTTTGAGAATAATTTTCTTCCCTCTCCCTCAATTTGATAAACATTATAAGCATACAATTCTTTGTCTTTAATTTTTGATAAATACAATTGAAGATCTTCGATATTCATAGATTTCATAGTTAATTCAGCTGATTCGGTGTAGTTCCAAATCATTGAACCATTTTTAGATATGCAAACTGAGCTGATTAATCTGTGTTTTTTTCCATTTAATTTTTTTAAAATATCCAATGCCTCTCTTCTATCTGTGGGCTTAGAAATTAATTCACCATTCAGATCTATAACACTATCTGCTCCTAATACAATTTCATCGTTTTTTTTTTCACTTACTTTGTTAGCCTTAAGTTCTGCTAAATTTTTCGAAATTAATTCTGGATTGGCTTTTTCATTTTCTAATGATTTCTTGACCATATCTTCATCAACATTAGAAGGTATTACTTCGCAAAAAATATTATTTTCTTGAAGAATTTTTTTTCTTACTTCACTTTTAGAGGCAAGTATAATTTTAAAACTCATTGGCTGTGCATTATATCATATATTTTTATAACTGATGCAGCTGTTTCTTCTACTGACTTTCTTGTTACATCAATGGTTGGCCAGCCAAATTTTCTATATAAATTTTTTGCAATTTTAATTTCATTTTCAATTGTATCGAGATCTGTATAGGTGCTTACATCTTTTTCTTTTAGAATTGCAATTCGATTTTTTCTTATATCAATCAATCTTGATGCCTCACTTAATAAACCTATAACACATGTTAGTTTCGGATTTTCTATTATTTTTTTTGGTAAGGATTTTTCAGATATAATTGGAATATTAGATGTTTTATAACCCCTGTTTGCTAAATAAATAGAAGTTGGTGTTTTGCTTGTTCTACTAACTCCTAATAAAACAATATCAGATTTTTCTATGTCTTTGGTCTCTTTGCCATCATCATGATTCATTGTAAATTGAATTGCTTCAATTCTTTTATAATAATCTTCGTCTAAAACATGTTGGCCACTTGGAATATGGGTTGCCTGTTGATGTAATAATTTAGAAAATCTTAAAATTAAATCTCCCAATACTCCAAAACATGGGATTTTAAATTCTTCACTTTTTTTTCCAAGAAATTTTGCTAATTTAATATCAACAATTGTATATAAAATTATTGAATTTTTTTGTTTTTTACATTTTTCCAGAGTTTTTAATATTTGGTTTTCGGTTCTGATGAATGAATACTGATGCGATTTATATGTAAAATTAGAAAATTGTGCTTGAAGAGCAAGAAATATTCTATCAAGAGTTTCTCCTGTTGAATCCGAAATAAGATAAACCTGGTATGTATTATTCATTTATAAACTGTTAATAACTTGTTTAATAACTAATAATTATTAATAATTTTAATTATTCAGTCTTTTTATTAAAAATAATCATAATCAATTAACATTTTATTAAATATGTATAAAAAAATAAAGTTATTAAATATTTCAATAAATTTTGTAGTTTTCTTTAAAATAACAGCTATTAAGTTGTTCTATATGTTAATAAATCTTGAAAAAAATGTGTAAAAAAAATAATTAAACTTATTAACAAAGTATACTACTAAATATACCTTTAACTTATATTTATTTATTTATGAGGAGATTAAATAATTGTTTAGAAAATAAAAACTATACCAATGTGCCTATTTGGTTTATGAGGCAAGCTGGTAGGTATTTGCCGGAATTTAGAGATATAAGAAAAAATAATCCTGATTTTATAAAACTTTGTTTAAATAGTAATTTGGTAAATGAAATTAGTTTACAACCGTCAAAAAGATTTGATCTAGATGCCACTATTGTATTTTCAGATATATTAATAATACCTTATGGTTTAGGACAAATAGTTACTTTTCAAAAAAACTTTGGGCCATTATTAAAAAATTTTGATTTAGATACATTAATTAATACTACGGCTGAGACTTTCATCAATCGAGTTCAAAATGTTTATAAAGGTTTAAATTTAATTAAAAGTAATATGAATTATAAAAATCAAAGCTTAATAGGTTTTGCAGGATCCCCTTGGACTTTATTAATTTATATGCTTCATAAGCAATCACCAAAAAAAGATTTCAATATTAATAATTTTTTTAAAGATGAAACAATAATTGATAATTTATTATTAAAATTAGAAGAATTCATATGTTTACATATTGATAAACAAATAGAGGCAGGAGCTAATGTAATACAAATTTTTGACTCTTGGGCAGGCCTTCTCAGCAAAAAAGATTTATTAAAGTATTGTTATATACCTAACTTGAAAGTAGTAGAACATGTAAAGAAAAAAAAGATACCCATTATTTGTTTTCCAAGAGGAATTAAAAAAGAAGAATATAAAAAATTTTGTGAAATTGTTAAACCATCTGCTATTAGCATTGATTACAATATTGATCCTGTGTGGATTATAAAGAATTTAAATAATTTACCAGTTCAAGGAGGATTAGATCCAAAAATTTTATTAACTGATAAAAAGAATGTAGAAAATGAAGTAAATAAATATCTAAATATTTTTAAAGATTATCCATATGTATTTAACTTAGGACATGGTGTCTTACCAAATACTAATCCGTCTATGATAGAATTTATTATAAATATAATTAGAAATAAGAAATAATGAAAAAAGCAGTAATTTTATTTAATCTTGGTGGGCCAGATAAATTAGAAAATGTAAGACCTTTTTTGTTTAATTTATTTTATGATCCAGCAATATTAAATTTACCAAAAATAATTCGATATCCACTTGCTAAATTAATATCAAAAAGAAGAGAGCCGGTAGCAAAGAAAATTTATGAGGAGCTGGGAGGATCATCACCCATTTTAAAACTTACTAATGAACAAGCAAATAATTTGGAAAAAAAATTAAATGAAGAAAAAAATGGTAATGAATATAAATGTTTTGTTGTTATGAGATGTTGGAATCCAAGAGCCAATGAAGTAATTCAAAATGTTAAAAAATATAATCCAGAGGAAGTTATACTGCTTCCGTTGTATCCTCAATACTCTGCGGCCACCTCCGGTTCTTCAATTAAAGAATGGCATGACGTTTGTGAAAATGAACAATATAAAGTCAAAACTAGTACTATTTGTTGTTATCCAACTGATGATAATTTTGTTCAAGCACATAAAAATGAAATAATGAAAAAAATTGATAAATTAGAAAATTTTAAATTAATTTTTTCTGCTCATGGTTTACCTGAAAAAAATATTAAAAAAGGTGATCCATATCAATGGCAAGTAGAACAATCTGTTGATAAAATTGTCGAATCTTTAAACATTAAAGATTTGGATTGGATTTTAAGTTATCAAAGTCGAGTTGGGCCTCTAAAATGGATTGGACCATCTACTGACGATATAATTGTGAAAAATTCTAAATTAGGAAAACACATTGTATTGGTACCTATTGCATTTGTATCAGAACATTCCGAAACTTTAGTTGAACTAGATATAGAATATAAAGAATTGGCAGATAAACATGGATGTAGAAATTACTCTAGAGTGCCGGCGCTTGGAACAAATGAAAATTATATAAAAGCAATGTCTAATTTAATAATTAATAAACAAGATTATAATTTCAATGGAAAGGTTTTTCCTCCAAAGGTACAATGTCCCAATAAATTTAAGAAGTGTCCATGTTTAAGTTATGAATAGTTATTTATTATTTAAAAGTTTACACTTGATAGCTGTTGTTGCTTGGATGGCTGGTCTTTTGTATCTTCCAAGAATTTTTGTTTATCATGTGGAGAATAAGGAAAAGAAAGAGGCGACAGATATATTTGAAGTGATGGAGAGAAGATTGTTTTATTATATTATGCGTCCAGCCATGATATTTACTTGGGTTTTTGGAATAATATTAATCCATCTCAATGGAATAGAAATTTTTTCTCAATTATGGATGCAAATTAAGATTGTGTTAGTAATTTTACTTTCAGTATATAATGATTACTTGGGGAGATGTTTCGCTGCTTTAAAAAATTCTACAAACACAAAATCTGCAAAATTTTTTAGAATTATTAACGAAATACCAACAGTAATTTTGATTATTGTTGTATTTTTGGTTATTTTTAAGCCAATCTAGGGTTGAAATAATCAAAAGAGTATATATATTAATAGCATCTTACAAATAAAAAATCCCACAACATGAATATACAAGAACTTAAAAAGCATAGCTCAGAGCAGCTCATTACACAGGCTGAAAAGCTTGGAATTGAAAATGCGAGCACGCTGCGAAAACAAGAAATACTTTTTGCAATATTAAAAAAACTTGCCGAGAATGAAGAAATAACAGGGAGCGGTGTTTTAGAAACATTGCAGGATGGCTTTGGTTTTTTAAGAGCCATGGAATCAAATTATTTACCTGGACCAGACGATATTTATATTAGTCCAAGTCAAATAAGAAGATTTGGTTTAAGGAAAGGTGATACTGTTGAAGGGCCTGTGAGAGCGCCTAAGGATGGAGAAAGATATTTTGCATTACTAAAAGTTAGTAAAATTAATTTTGAAGATCCTGAAAAAATGAAACACAAAATTGCTTTTGATAATCTCACTCCATTATACCCTGATCAACAATTAAAAATGGAAATAGAGACAACAAAAGTTGAAAAAAAACCAGATCTAACAGCAAGATTAATAGACCTTGTTAGTCCAGTTGGAAAAGGGCAAAGATCATTAATTATTTCACCACCCAAAGCTGGAAAGACAATTATTTTACAAAACATTGCACAATCTATTGCAGCAAATCATCCTGAAGTTTATCTAATGGTTTTATTAATAGATGAAAGACCTGAAGAAGTAACAGATATGCAAAGAACTGTTAAAGGTGAAGTGATAAGTTCAACTTTTGACGAACCTGCGCAAAGACACGTAGCAGTAGCTGAAATGGTAATTGAGAAAGCCAAAAGATTATCAGAACATAAAAAAGATGTTGTAATTTTATTAGATTCTATAACAAGACTTGGAAGAGCATATAATGCAGTTATACCAAGTTCAGGAAAAGTTTTAACTGGTGGTGTTGATGCAAATGCACTTCAAAGACCAAAAAGATTTTTTGGTGCAGCAAGAAATATCGAAGAAGGTGGATCGTTAACAATTATTTCAACCGCTCTTATAGATACAGGAAGTAGAATGGACGAAGTAATATTTGAAGAGTTTAAAGGAACGGGAAATAGCGAGTTAGTATTAGATAGAAAAATTTCTGATAAAAGAATATATCCGGCAATTGATATAACAAAATCTGGGACAAGAAGAGAAGAATTAATTTTTGAAAAAGGTGATCTTCAAAAAATGAATGTTTTAAGAAGAATTATTAGTCCAATGGGAACAATGGATGCAATTGAATTTATAAGTGGTAAACTTCGTGATACAAAAAATAACGACGAATTTTTTAATTCAATGAATAAACCTGCCTAGATTTCTTATTGTTGAATATTTCTTAATTTAATTATAAAAAATACATATGTCTCATTTTGGGTTAATAGTAGTTGGTGCCCACCATGGCTTTTGGTTAGAGAATGAAATTAATAAATCTAAAGGAAATATTATATTAATTGAGCCAGTTAAATATAATTTTGATCAATTAAAAGAGAGATTTTTAAATAAAAATAATATCTATTTTGAAAATATTGCAATCTCAAAGACAAATGAAATAAAACCATTTTATTTTGTAAAAGGATCTTCAGTTTCTAAGTTAAAAAAACATTGGGCTAGTGGTATAGGATCTTTTTCTAAAGAGCATATTCTTAATCACAGAACAAAGAGATTTTTAATAACAGCTGATGATATTGATGAAATAAGTTTATCAACAATAAAATTTAATGATCTAATAGATAAATATAAAATTAAAAAATTAGATAAACTTATAATTGATACTGAAGGATATGATGATGAAATTATAAGATCAATTGATTTTAACAAAGTAGAAATATCTGAAATACAATTAGAAAAAAAACATCTTGGTGGTACTTTTGAAGAGGGTAACGAAGAAAAAAACCTTATATCTTTTTTATCAAAATTTAATTTTGAAGTCGTTAATAAAGATATTGAGAATATTTTTTTTAAAAAAAATTAAGTATAAATTTTATCTGCTAATCCGTAAACAAGAATTGCGCTTAATAAAGTTAAAACACCAGGAGCTATTATTCCTTCTTTAGAAGTTTTTTCATTAGTTCCTAAATTTCCCTTTTGATGAGACCAAATAGCAAAAACGAAAGCACAAGCATTCTGTAAAAATATTAAATTAAAAAAAGCCCATGTATTTTCTAATCCACCAGGTCTTATAAAGCCGACATAGATTGCCATTAAAACAGAACCAACAAAAATAGAACCAAAAAACCTCGTCATAATTGCCGAACCATCTCCCATACCGTATTGGTCAATAAATGCTTTAGTAGTGAACAGACATCTAAATGCATAAAAAGCGAAAGCACCAAAGTGTACTATGAATATTATAAAATAAATAATTCCGTTAAATTTTTCTATCATAATTTATCTATATTACATCAAATTATAATAAAAAAAAACTATAATTAAATTGCATATCTGCTGAGACATTATTGATCTATCAAATTTAACAAATATGTAACAATATTAAAAATTATTTATAAGTTAATCTAACAAGTAAAAATGGAGAATAAATATGTACGTTAAAATAGAGCAAAAACTTTCAAAAGGTTTTAATTCATGAAAAAGTTAATTTTAATTACTATTTCATTTTTTATTATGTCTACTGTATCTCAGTCAGATATGACTGATGGAGATAAATCTAAAACAATCGAATGTACTGGAATTTACTATGCTAATAGTATGATTCCTCAAGGTGAGCTTGAGTTAGAAAAAATTGTGCACTCTTTTGCAGCTAAAAAATTTTTAAGTTCTTATTTAATTAAGAAAGGTGTAGAGGAAGAAAAACTCAATAAAAAAACAATTAAAATTGTAGATATTCGTTACGGAAAAGCATATGAGGAAGACACAACAAAAGAATGTGATAATTTTATCTTTAAATTAATTCCTGGTTCTAAAGATGAAATCAAAAAAATAGCAGAGTCAGGAATATATTAATAAACAAGGAGAAAATATGTCTATACTAGAGAAATACAGTAATGCGATATCGAATAAAGATGAAGTAGCTATGAATGAACTTTTGCATAACGATTTTAAATTTACAATGCATAAATCAGGCAATGCTTTAGGTAAAGCCGATGTGATCAAATGGGCGATGAGTGGCGATATTAAACAAGACAAGACAAGAATAGTTTATGAAAATGATGAAGTTGGTATACATCATTCATTTGTAACATTTGATGACGGAAATGTTGAAGCTGTTATGGCAGTTTATAAATACAAAGATGGAAAAATCATAGGTTTAGAAACTGGCGCAACACCAATGCCTAAGTAAAATACTTTTTTTATAAAAATGGCAATTACTATCAGTTTGTCTAAAAAATAATTTAATGTTTAAAAAAAAATATTCAAAATTATTATTCATTATAATTATGGGAATTGGAATGAGTCTTTTAATGACACTTATAATTACATTTGTTAATACTGGTTACGACAATGACTATTTTGATAGATTTCTCAAAGCTTGGTCTGTAAGTTTACCAGTAGCGATGTTAGCTACATTTATTATGGCTCCTATTGCTCAAAAATTTGTCGATAAGATAACTTCTTAGATATATTTTTTTTGTATTTTAGTTTATGTTGATTATATGAACTCCATATCAGGTTACATTTATTTAATACTTGCTATTATGTTTGGTATTGCTGCAAATGGTTTTTTAAAAACTACAGATGGTTTTACAAATATATTTCAAACAATATTATGTGTAATTTCTATAGTTATATGTTTATTCTTTTTAGCAAAAACTATGCTTACTATACCTGTAGGTTTTGCTTATGCTTCTTACGGAGGCCTTACAATAACAGCAGTTACTATTTTTGGTTTTTATAAATATAATCAAACTCCAAATATTTATGCTATTATTGGTATATTTTTTATTATCATTGGCGTTGTAATGTTAAATTTATTAGGAAAAACTAATTAGTTATTAATGGGAACACTAATGTCTTATTTATATTTAGCTGTAGCAGTTTTTTTAGGTGTTACATCAAATAGCTTTGCTAAAAGTGCTGAAGGATTTACACTTATTATTCCAAGTATTATTACAGCTATTACAATTGTACTATGTATGTATGCATTATCGATGGTTATGAAAACGATCCCAATGGGAATTACTTATGCTTCTTTTGCTGGATTAACTATTCTAGCGACTGTTGTTGTTGGTATGTTTAAGTATAATCAAATGCCTAATCTATATGGAATTATTGGACTAGCATTAATTGTGGCAGGTGTTTTAATGGTTAATTTATTAGGTAATTCAAATTAAATTAATGTAGGTATTAAATGAGAACCATCTTTTTTTAAAGTAATATTGTATTCATTACAAATACTTGAAACCTTAAGAGATGAATAAAGATGAGGAAACATATTACCCTCAGAAGATTGTTCATATATTAAATGGTCAAGCTCTAAAGCATTTATCTTTAATAAAATTAAATTTTTTTGATTTTTAAAAAACTTTTTTAAAGTGCCTTCTATCTGTTCTTTATCTGAAAAATGGATATAGCCATCCTCTAAATCTTTTTTAGAACCATTAAACTTTCCTTTTAACTTAGCTTCTTCCCATTCCAACTTTGTACAAATTTTATATATATATTTAAAATCCATATTAAATTACCAATTAGAATTTGGCTGTTCTAAGAATTTTTCTTCCTCTTCTGTACTTTCTCTCTCTAAAATTTTATTTCTATGAGGATATCTATGAAATTTTTTTATAGCTTTCGTATGATCATTCCAAAATTTTTTAATCATATCTATATTAGGATGGTTATTTAAATATCTATCTAACAGTCTATAAGCATTTTCATGGTCAAAAATTTCTTCACTATGAATTAGTGGAAGTAACATAAATAATCTTTCATCATTATTCATTTCTTCTAAAAAATTCCTACTAATTGCTTCATTTAAAATTAATCTCGCTTTTTTGTCTTGTTCAAAAGCTTTTTTATTATTTCTAAACAAATTTCTAGAAAATTGATCTAATAAAATAATTAAAGCAAGACTTCCCTTCACATTATCTTGCCAATCATCGTACTCATTTTTAGTTGCAAGTTCGTAGTCTTTTAAAAATTTTTCTCTTATTACCCCATCAAAACTTATATCTTTTTTAAATTTTTTTTCGAATGGTGTCTCTTTAAACCAAAAATCCAAAATAGTTTGAGGTTTTGTAGACATTTCTATTTTAAAAATTTATCTACTTCTACCTGATAACCTTCAACTAATCTGTTAGTTTCATTAGCCATACCAACAACTGCTATCATTTCACTTAACATTTTATTATTGGCACCTTTCTTTCTTGCTGCCAATGTATGAGATTTAATACAATATTCACAATTATTAGTTATAGATACAGCAACATATATTAATTCTTTAGTTAGGGGGTCAAGAGATCCTTTTTTCATTATTTGTTTAAGTGAATACCATGTACGCTCTAAAGTATCTGGGTCATTCGCAAGATTTTTCCAAAAATTAGGTATTTTTTTGATATTTCTTGTTTTTTTTATATCATCATAGATTTTTTTGATTTTACCCTTTGCTTGTCTTTCTGAAATTGTTTTAAAAATTTTCATTACTTCTCCTTGTTAAGTTTCATAATATCATTCTTAAATTTAGAATACAAAATTTTAGAGTATGAATTCATATTATTCATATTTTTACTTGCAGCTTTGTCAAATTCCTCTAAAGCATTCTTACCTAATTGTTCTTCTAAAGCAGCCTTGTATTCTGGCACACATCCCCATTCTTTTACAGTAGTTTCCTTTATTTCTATATGAAATTGAATCCCGTAAGCATGATTTTGGTATTTAAAAATTTGGCATTTTGTTATTGGCGATGAAGCCAAAATTTTTACATACTTATTTTTTTCTAGACCTTGAACTTCATAAGAATGCCACTGTAAGCTTTTAATTTTATCAGGAAAAGTTGAAAAAAGAACATCATCTTTTTTATCATTAGAAAAATTAACATCCATAATTCCAATTTCTGATGGTATAGATCTAACTACCTTGCCCCCTACTGCTTCTCCAAGTAATTGGCAACCTAAGCAAAAACCTAAATAAGGTTTTTTTAAATCAACGACAAATTCTTTTATTTTTCTTTTCTCTTCAATTAGCCATGGAAACTTATCTTCCATATAAGTATCCATCGGTCCACCCATGCAAAACATTCCATCAAACTTTTCTAAATTATCTGGAATTTTTTCCCCTTCATCTAGCTCTATAGTGGTTAAATTTATTCCATCTGCAATCATTAAATCTTTAATGAATCCTGGATCTTCAATTTTGATGTGTTGTAAAATTATAATATTCATAAATAAATTAATTTCTAATTAGATTATTTAAAGTTATACTATTTGTCATGACAATTTATGCTTTATCATCAGGTTCTGGAGTTTCGGGTATAGCCGTAGTTCGTGTTTCAGGCAAAGAGGCTGCAGATGTATTAAAGCAGCTTACTGGAGATAAGTTACCTACTCCAAAAATGGCAACACTTAAAAAAGTGAAGAATATCAACACAAATGAGCTTATTGATGAGGCGATTATAATATGGTTTCCTGGGCCAGATAGCTACACAGGTGAAGATTTAGTAGAATTTCATGTTCATGGTAGTAGAGCAGTTATAGATCAACTTCATACTACAATTTCAAAAATAAAAAATTGCAGACTGGCTGAACCAGGAGAGTTTACCAGATTGGCATTTCAAAATGGTAAGATAAATTTGCTTAAGGCAGAAAGTATTGCTGATTTGATATCAGCTGAAACTGAAATTCAGAGAAAGCAAGCTATTAAAATTATGACTGGCAAATCTTCAGTTAAATTTAACTCATGGCGAGACCAGCTTATTAAAATTTTATCTCATATAGAAGCTAAAATAGATTTTCCAGATGAAGAGTTACCAGAAAATATAATATTAGGAATTAAAAAAAAATCAAAAATAATTCTTGATGAGATTAAAAAAGTTATTGATGACCAGAAAATAGGCGAACATATAAGAGAGGGTTTTAAAATTGCAATCGTAGGTCCTACAAATGCGGGTAAATCTAGTTTATTAAATTATTTATCTAATCGCGATGTAGCAATTGTTTCTGAAACAGCTGGAACAACACGAGATGTAATTGAAATTCATTTAAATTTAGATGGGTATCCAGTTATAATTTCTGATACTGCTGGTATTAGAGATTCTAAAAATGAAATTGAGAAAAAGGGGATAAAATTAGCAATAAAAAGGGCTGAGGAGG
This sequence comes from Candidatus Pelagibacterales bacterium, assembly GCA_004213155.1. Classification (GTDB taxonomy): domain Bacteria; phylum Pseudomonadota; class Alphaproteobacteria; order Pelagibacterales; family Pelagibacteraceae; genus MED-G107. The sequence goes on along the minus strand of SHAN01000001.1, from coordinate 13,367 downwards.
CTGACTTAAAGATTATTGTTGTAGATCCTAAAAACCTTGATTTTAAAGGGTTTTTGAAGGATTTTTTAGATGAAAATGCTATTTTAGTAGTAAATAAATCAGATCTTTTAGATAAAAATAATAATCTAAATATAAAAAAAAAAGATCATGTATTAATTTCAATTAAAAATAAATCAAATTTAGATGTTTTAATTTTTGAAATTAAAAAAAAATTAAAAAATAAATTTTTGTCTCATGACGATATTTTAATTACACGATCAAGACATAGGACTCATTTAGAAAATTGCGTTACTCATTTGGAAAATTTTTTAAAAAAAAATGAAGCAGAAGATTTTGATAAAGCAGCTGAAGATTTAAGACTAGCTACAAGAAATCTTGCTAAAATAGTTGGCAAAGTTGATGTAGAGGAGATATTAGATAGTATTTTCAACGATTTTTGCATTGGTAAATAAGTTCAATTTTGCTGATTTTTTATGCATTTTTTTTAAAAAAACGTTGGTATTAAACGATTATTTGAGGAAAATATCTCTTAACTTGTAAATAAACAAATCCATTATAGATTAAAAATATGAAAAATGATTTATCTTTTGATGTTGTTGTTATAGGAGGTGGTCATGCAGGATGTGAAGCAGCTGCATCATCTGCAAGATTAGGTGTCAACACTGCATTATATACTCACAAAATTGAAACGATTGGTGAGATGTCATGTAATCCTGCAATCGGAGGTCTAGGAAAAGGACATCTTGTAAGAGAGATAGATGCCTTAGATGGTGTAATGGGAGAAGTTGCTGATAAATCTGGAATTCAATTTAGATTATTAAACCGTAGTAGAGGCCCGGCCGTCAGAGGTCCCAGAACACAGTCAGATAGGTTTTTATATCGAAAATTTATGCAAAAAAAGCTCTTAAATTATTGTAATTTAAAGGTTTTTTCTGATCCTGTAATTAGGTTTATTTTTGATAAAGACTCGATAATTGGTTTTGAAACAGAGTCAGGAAAAAGTGTTTTTTGTAAAAAATTAGTTCTTACAACTGGAACTTTTTTAAATGGTTTAATTCATGTAGGTGAAAAAAAAACTCCCGCAGGCAGGTACAATGAAAAGCCGTCAACCGGTTTAAGTGAACAATTAAAAAAATATAATTTTAAAATTGGAAGATTAAAGACAGGCACACCTCCAAGACTTGACTCAAGAACAATTAATTTTAAAAATCTTGAAGAGCAATTTGCAGATGATGATCCATATTTTTTTTCTTTCTTAACGAAAAAAATTTTAAACAAACAAATTTCTTGCAGGGTGACTTATACAAATCAAAAGGTTCATAAAATAATTTCGAAAAATTTAAAAAGAAGTGCTATGTATTCTGGAAACATAAAGGGAGTTGGACCTAGATACTGCCCATCCATTGAAGATAAGATTGTCAAGTTTACAGATAAAGACAAACATCAAATTTTTTTAGAACCGGAAGGTTTAAATGACCATACTATTTACCCTAATGGTATATCGACTTCGTTACCAGATGAAATACAAGCAGAAATATGTAGTAATATCAATGGTTTAGAAAATGTTAAAATATTGAGACCTGGATATGCAATTGAATATGATTATATTGATCCAAGGGAGCTATTTTTAACTCTAGAAACAAAGAAAATTAAAAATTTATATTTGGCTGGCCAAATTAATGGCACTACAGGTTATGAAGAGGCGGCAGCACAAGGTTTGATAGCTGGTATCAATGCCGCTCAATCTATAAAGAATTCTGAGCCCTTTATCCTTGATAGGTCTGATGCTTATATTGGAGTTATGATTGATGATTTGGTAACGAAAGGTGTTGCTGAGCCTTATAGAATGTTCACATCTAGAGCTGAATACAGATTATCACTTAGAGCTGATAATGCCGATCAACGTTTGACCCAGAAAGGTCACAACATAGGATTAATTAGTAAAAAAAGAATAGAAATATATAATGAAAAAAATGAATGCTTATCCAAAATTTCTGATAAAATGGATAATTTAGTTTTATCTCCTACAAAAGCGGAAAATTTTGGAATTAAGATAGCAAAAGATGGTGTTAAAAGATCTGCAAATAGAATTTTAAGTCAAAAAGGAGTTAATATGGATAAAATAAGAGAAATATGGCCAGAAATTCCAAGATTTGGTATTGAAATCGATGAACAGATAGAAATTAATTCACATTATAGAGGATATATGGTCAAGCAAAAAGCTGATATTTTAGCTTTTAAAAGAGATGAAAACCTCCTAATTCCAAAAAATTTAGATTATAATTTGTTAAGTGGACTTTCAAATGAAGTAAAGGCTAAATTTAATCAAATAAGACCTGAAACAATGGGCCAGGCTCTCCGCATTGATGGAATAACTCCAGCAGCTGTATATATACTCTTATCACACGTGAAACGTAAAAATACAAAAATTACAGCCTAAATGGCTAAATTAGATAAATTAGCCAATGTTCCACGTGAAACAATAGATTTAATTAAAGAATACAGGTCTATTTTGATTGATAAAAACAAAAAAATTAACCTTATCAGTAAAAATGATGAAAAAATTGTTGATGAAAGGCATATAATTGATAGTGCTCAAGTATATGATTTAATTGACAAAAATCAAAAAAAATATATAGATTTAGGCACAGGATCTGGATTTCCTGGTATTATAATTAGTATTATGCTTAAAAATGAAAAAAAAGAAATTAAATCTATTTTTTATGAAAAAAGCTCAAAAAAATCAGATTTTCTTCAATTGGTAAAAGAAAAATTTAAATTAAAAGCTGAAATTATCACTAAAAATATTTTTGATGAGAAAAATATTGAAGGGGGGTCTGTGACCGCAAGAGCCTTCAAACCAATTCATCAAATATGTGAAATTATGGCAAAAAATTTTATTAAATATAATAATTTAATATTATTTCTGGGGAAAAAAGGAAAACAAAGTGTTTTAGATGCTTCAAAGGTTTGGGATATTGAGTATAAGGAACATAAGAGTATTACAAGTAATGATTCGTTAATTTTAAATATTAAAAATATAAAAAAAAAAATTGAATAAGACTCAAATCATATCGGTCATAAATCAGAAGGGTGGTGTAGGAAAAACAACTACTGTAATAAATTTAGCAGCCGGTCTCGCTTTACAAAATAAAAAAGTATTAGTTATTGATTTGGATCCTCAAGGCAATGCAACAACAGGTCTAGGCTTATCAAATTTAAACTCCAAAGATACAATTTATGAATTACTAATTGGAGATAAAGATTTTAAAGATGTTATAAAAAAAACATCAATAGAAAATTTAAATCTTGTAAGTTCTAATGTCGATCTGTCTGGTCTTGAAGTTGAAACAGCAGGCGATAACAGAAGAGCTCTTTTTTTAAAAGAAAAATTAGAAGCTTTTTTAAAGCAAAATGAGGGCCAATTTTCCTATGTTTTTATTGATTGTCCTCCCTCATTAAGCCTTTTAACTGTAATGGCGCTTGTTGCTTCTGATTCTTTAATAGTACCACTACAAACAGAATTTTTTGCGCTTGAAGGACTTACTCAATTAATGAAAACAATTGAAAGGATAACCTCAAATTTAAATTCAAATCTAGTAATTAGAGGCATACTTTTAACAATGTTTGATAAAAGAAATAAATTATCAAATCAAGTAGAAGTTGAAGCCAGAAGTTATTTTAAGGATAAAGTTTATACAACAGTAATACCAAGAAATGTACGTTTATCTGAAGCACCCTCACATGGAATGCCTGTTTTAATTTATGACAAAAACTGTCCCGGAAGTAAATCATATTTTAACTTTATAAATGAATTTATTTCTCAGGATAAATTTTTAGAAAGTGCTGCTTAATGGATGCGTTTAAAATTAAAAAAGGTTTAGGGAGAGGATTATCATCTTTAATTGGAGATACAAAGACTAATGATAAAGTGAATAAAGTTTTAATAGGAGATTTAGTAAGAAATAAATATCAACCTAGAAAAAATTTTAATAAAGAAAATTTAGAAGAGCTAAGCAATTCAATTAAAGAAAGAGGAATTATCCAACCGATAGTAGTTAGACCATTAGAAAATGATAAAAGTAAATTTGAAATTATTGCCGGTGAAAGAAGATGGATTGCAGCTCAAAATGCTGGCTTAAATGAAGTTCCGGTAACTGTTCTTAACATAGATAACTTGAAATCTTTAGAATTTGCTATAGTTGAAAATGTTCAAAGATCAAATTTAAATCCAATTGAGGAAGCAAATGGATATCAAAGACTAGTAGATGAATTTTCATATGATCAAGAAAAAATATCTAGATTTATTGGAAAAAGCAGAAGTCATATTGCTAATTGTTTGCGTTTACTTAATTTACCAACTGAAGTTAAATCATATCTAGAAAATGATAAATTAACTTTAGGACATGCTAAAATATTAGTTGGCTTACCAAATGCTCAATTTCTTGCAAAAAAAATTGTAGATAAAAAATTATCAGTTCGTCAGGCAGAAAATTTAGTTAGAGTTTTTAAAAGTAAGTCTAATTTAAAAATAGTTTCAAATCAAAATGCTGATATTTATAGCTTGGAAAAATCATTAGAAGAAAAAACAGGATTAAATGTAAAAATTATTAATAGCAAAAAGAACTCAGGAAAAATTTATTTTGAATACAAAGATCTAGAACAGCTGGATAAAATTATTGATATAATTAAAAAGAATTTTTAGACTGAAAACAAATATTACTTAGAAAATCTAGAACTATAATTACTCCTTTTTCATTGTTTTTTTTGGATAAAAGTTCGATTTCGTTAAGCTGTTTCATAATTTTATTTAGGTTATTTAAATTCCATAAATTAGTTTGTTTTTTAACAATCTCTTTTTCTTTCCAAAAAATAGGTGGTTTAATTTGATTTAAAACAGCATCTGTATTTTTTTCATATTGTTGTAAAGTTTTGATATTTATTAATCTTAATATTTTTTTATTTAATATTCTTAGTAATATGAAAAAATCTTCAGTTGAGAAATTGTTTTCCTCAAGCATTCTTTTTAATTTTTTATTTTCACCACTAAGACAGTAATTTACTATTTCTTCATTTTCAAAATTATCTGATAGATTTGTAAGAATTTTTATCTCATCAAAAGAAATAGTTTTTTTATTATGACAATAAGAAATTATTTTATTTATCTCATTTTCTAAATTTTTTCTATCTCCAGAAACTCTATTAATTAATAAATTAATACTTTCTTGTGATATATTAATATTTTGCTCTTTTAATTTTTCAAAAATTATTTTTTTTAATCCAATTTCATTTTCCTTATAGCAAGGTATACAAACAACTTGTTTTTCTTTTTCAAACAAATTTCTAATTTTTGATTTTTTATCTAGTACAGATGAATTTATGAATATTAAACAATCTTGTAGTTTTTTATCAATGATATCTTCTATAAAATTATATATTTTATCAGAGGCTTTGTTAATTATAATAATTTTAAATTTATCAAATAATGATCCGCTATAGATTAAATTATATATTTCCTCTGTTTTTTGATTAACTTCTTCTTCATCGAATTTGTATTGTTTAAATTCAATATTCTTTTTTTTAGATATAGTATTAATTATATCTTTTTTTAAACCTTCGTTTTCTCCATATACTAAAAAAATATTTTGTTCTGAAAAGTTTTTATTATTTATTTCAAATGATTTAAAAATCATTTTTTTTATTCGTTCATTAAAAATAGCACAATTTGATCAGCAATAATTGATGATAAATTGTTAATAATTTTATTCTCAATCTCTTTTAATCTTGTTACGCTTGATTCTGAATTATAATTATTTGACATTATAAAATCTTTTTTTATCACTTGATTATCGTTTTTAGCTGTTAAACTTACTGTTACCTCAGCTTTATAAGTTTGGGCCTGGCCTTTGCTATCTCTTGAAACAACATTTAGTGATTTTTTTGCATCAATAGTTAAATTATAAGAAATTGAATTATCATCGCTATTTATATATTTTTTTAACTTTTGATTTAAAATTTTGTTTACTTGTAAATCTAAGCTAACAAAACTAATAGAGTCGATATTAAAATTTAATTCTTTTTTTGAATATATTGGCTGATATCCGCAAGCATTTAGTAAAATAAAAATATATATGTAGAACAAACCTATTTTTTTTTTAATATTCATAATCAAATAATAAAGTTAATTAATTTATCCTTAATATAAATTTGTTTTTTAATTTTGACATTATGTAGATATTTGTTTAATTTTTCATCACTTATTATCTTATCTACAACTTCATTTTCTGATGTATTTTTAGGTAAAATGATTAAATCTCTTTTTTTTCCATTAATTTGAACGACAATTTTACAATCATCTTCTTCTATTTTGCTAAGGTCAATTTCTGGCCATATCAAATTATCTAAATTAATTTTTGTATTAATCTTATTGATACACTCGTTTGCTAAATGTGGAAGTATTGGAGAAATTAATATTAAAATTTTCTCAAAATTTTTAATGATTATTTTGTTACTAATATTATTATTGATTAAGAATTTTGAGAAGAAATTATATGTTTCGTAGAAATTAGCAACCACAACATTGTATTGAAAATTTTCAAGACTTTTAGTTACATTAAAAATCATCTTATTAGTAAACTTTTCAACTTTTTCATCTTCTTGATTATTTTTTGTTTCTTTTCTGTTTATAATATTAAAATTTAAATTCCAAAATTTTTGTACAAATTTATAAGATGTAGCAATCCCCACATCAGACCATTGTATATCTTTATTTGGTGGACTATCAGATAATATAAACCATCTAATAGAGTCTGCTCCATAATTTTTAATTACATTTTCTGGATCAACTGTATTTTTTTTTGATTTCGACATTGATTCAGATGGCCCAACTATAACTTTTGAACCATTAACATTGTCAAAATAATTTTTACCATCTTCAGAATTTATTTGATCAAGACCTAACCATTTTCCATTTTGATCTTTATATGTTTCATGACAAACCATTCCTTGAGTAAAAAGTCCGTCAAAAGGTTCTGTATATTTAAAATCGTTATTTTCAAAAGAAATTGCTTGCATAAAAAATCTTGAATATAATAAGTGTAAAATTGCATGCTCTATACCACCAATATATTGATCAACAGGCATCCAATATTTTAAGTCTTCATAACTAAAACCATAATTTTTATTGTCTGGAGAACAAAATCTTAGGAAATACCATGATGAATCAACAAAAGTATCTAGAGTATCAGTTTCTCTTGTATATTTTTTTCCATTTATTATAACGTGCTTCCATTTTGGATGTTGATCTATTGGATTACCGTTAACTTCAAGATTTATATCTTCCGGAAGTTTAATGGGTAAATCTTTTTCAGGAACAGGAAAAGCTTTACCTTTTTCATCATAAATAATTGGAATTGGGCATCCCCAATATCTTTGTCTAGATATGCCCCAATCTTTTAGTCTAAAGTTAATTTTTTCTTTTCCTATTTTTTTTTTCTCTAAAATAGAGATTGATTTTTTAATTGATTCTTTAGGAGCTTTTAATCCATTTAAAAAATCAGAATTAATTATTATTCCATCTCCTGTAAAAGCTTCATCATGTATAATATAATTTTTTTCATCTTGATCTTTTGGTAAAACTACTGGCATTACATCTAATTTATATTTTTTTGCAAAATCTAAATCTCTTTGGTCATGTGCTGGACAGCCAAATATAGCTCCCAATCCATAATCCATTAATACAAAATTTGCGAAATAAACAGGAACTAATTTATTACTAAAAGGGTTTTTGGCCAATAAGTTTGTCTTAAAACCAACTTTTTCAGCATTTGCAAGAGCTTCTTCTGTTGTTCCAGATTTTGAACATTCATTTTTAAAATCTTTAAATTTACTATCTTCTTCAAATAATTTTGACACTGGGTGATCAACTGATAATGCTAAAAAAGACATACCAAATAAAGTGTCCGGTCTAGTTGTATAACAACTAATTTTTCTAATTTTGTCATTTCCATTAATTTCAAAATCAATTTCACAACCATAGGACTTTCCAATCCAATTTTTTTGCATTGTTTTAACTTTCTCTGGCCAGTTGTTTAATTTATTTAAACCATCTAGTAATTGATCACTGAATTTTGTTATATTAAAAAACCATTGTGAAAGTTTTTTTCTTTCAACGATGGCGCCTGATCTCCAACCTTTTCCATCAATTACTTGTTCATTAGCTAGAACAGTATTATCTATAGGATCCCAATTAACATATGTTTCTTTTTTTATAACTAGTCCTTTTTTATACATTTCTAAGAAAAATTTTTGCTGATGTTTATAATATTCAGGTTCACATGTAGAAATTTCTCGTTCCCAATCAATAGACAAACCCAGCTGCTTTAACTGGTTTTTCATAGTTTGTATATTTTTATTAGTCCATTTTTTAGGATGAAGCTTATTTTCCTTTGCAGCATTTTCTGCAGGAAGACCGAATGAATCCCAACCCATAGGGTGTAAAACATTATAATTTTTTAATTTTTTGTATCTAGATAATACATCGCCAATTGTATAGTTTCTTACATGCCCCATATGAATTTTCCCTGAGGGATATGGAAACATTTCAAGACAATAAAATTTTTTTTTATTTTTATCTAAAGAAGTTTTAAAAGATTTTTTTTCAGCCCACGTTTTTTGCCATTTATTCTCAATTGTTTTAAAATCGTATCTTTCCATTTAAAGTAATAAAATTAGAGATTTTTTCAGTTTAATTATCTTTATTTTCACCAATTGATTTTACAGGTTTAGTACTGCTGCCACTGAATTTTTTTTTATGTTCTTTTACTTTTTTCTTTTTAGAATTTTTTTTCAAAAATGCAGCTTTTCTCAAAATAGCAGTTGTAATTTCTTCTTCTAATGAAGATTGAATTTTAGTTGTTTGGCAATTTGAAAGATTAGCATTACAAGCTCTTTTATGAACCGTTACATCAATACCGTCTGCCCTTATCTCATTTGATAAAAATTTAACTGTAATTTTGATAGACTCATTGTTATCCATACCTTCGCTATACCAATCAGTAATTATAATTCCACCAGCATAATCAAGATTATCCAAAGGTAGAAAATCTAAAATTTCCAAAGCAGCTCTCCATAGTTCATTTGATGAAGCAAAATCAAAATTACCTCCACTATTTTTTTTACCTCCAAGACCAAATTTAATACCTCTACCTTCTGAAATGTTTTTTTGAACTCGAACTGCTGGGTCTGGACTTACTTCACGAGCGTCTGTCTTTTTATAAATTCCGCAAGAGTAAGTTGAAAGAAGAAGTGATATAATAGCTATAAATGCAAATATATGTTTTTTTTGGTTCATAATTATTCTTGATTTATTGAATTATTATAAGTTTTACTACATTTAACTGATATTTCATCGAAATATACCAAAAACTGCCTAAATTTGTTGATTTATATAATGTTGTATAAATATCACACACAGGAAATAAATAAATGAATCTGATAAAAAATAAACCTGAAATGGGCTTAAAATGATATTTATCCACTATTCATAATAATAATTATTATTAAACAAAGGAGTAATATGAATAAATTAAAAAAAATAGGTTTATCAGCTTTAGCTGGTTCACTTGCTTTCTCAGCTGTACAAGCTGGTGAATTAGCAGTGTCTGGTGGTGCTGAAGTAACTTATACTCACTTGGATAGTAGCGAAGTAACTGGTACTCCATGGGGAATGGGAAGACTAATTACGTTTTCTGGATCAGGAGATTTAGACAACGGAATGACTATGGGCTTCTTTTCATCTATGAACGATAGCATGTCTGGAATTTCAAGTTCAGCTATGTCAATCGGCATGGGCTCTATGGGAACTGTAGCTTACGAAACAGGCGCTAATGGTTCAGGTATTAACTCAGCAGACAACAAGGTTCCAACTGCTTACGAAGAAGCAGACCACGGTTTAGATACTGGTGCTGTACAAGTTGGTGATGATCACGGTTCATCTGGTGTTCTTTCATACAACAACACTATAGCAGGAATTAAGTTTAGTTCTCAATATAACCCAAGATCAGGAACTGGAGCGATAAACGATTCAGGTACTGGTGGAGATACAGGTAAAGGTTCAGCGTGGAGCATGGTGTTATCATCATCTGATTTAGTTGACGGTTTAACTGTTGGTTATGCGATTGGTGAAATAGATAAGACTACAAATGGTGTTGGTCAAGATTCAGACACTATGTGGGCTAACTATGCATCTGGTCCAGTAACTGTTGGTTTCCAAGTTGGTAATGTTGAAGAAACTGGTCAAACTGAACACAACAATAGAATACTTGGTATTTCTTTTGCAGTTAACGATAGCCTAGCTCTTTCATACCAAATCTTAGAAGATGAATATGAAAAAATTGGTGCTAACAATGTAACTTCTACATTTACTGGTATTTCAGCTTCGTACACTATGGGATCTTTAGCTATTAAAGGTACTATGAACGATGTTGATGATATGGGTGGTACAACTGGTTCTTCAGATCAAAACACTGAATTATCAATTTCTGTAGCATTCTAATTAAATCAGTTAGAAAATTTAAAAAACCGGCCTGTAAAAGGGCCGGTTTTTTTTTGGAAAATTTTTATTCCAGAAACACTCACTACATTTAATAGTTTAATTTTTTGAATATTATTAAAATTAATTCCCCCCAAAGCTACAAATCTAATTTTTTTATTTAAAGTAAGTAAGTTAAATTTACATATATCTAAAAATTTTTTAGATTTATTGGTCTGAAATAAGGGTGCTAAAAATATAATTTCACAGCCTTGTTTAATTTTTTTATTAATTTCTATTTTATTATGTGCAGAGCCCAGAATAACAAAATTTTTTATTAATTTTTCCTTATTAATTATGCTAGTTTTATTAAAAGCAGGTATATAAACACCATCGATTTTTAATTTTAAAGCTAAGTTAATATTGTTGGATATATAGAATTTTATTCTTTTTTTTTTACAAAATTTTTTAAATTTAGTAATTTCTTCAATATTTATACTTTTTTCGTAGTTTCTATAAATTATTCCAAGATTTTTAATTTTGTTTTTGATAAGATTAGCATCAAAACTATCTATAAATTGAAAAAATTGTGGAATTTTCATATGCATGATTCTTATAAGAATTTATTAACTATTCAATCTGAAATCAAAAAAGAATTCGATAGGACAAATAATAAATCAATTTATCCTGAAATTATTGCTGTAAGTAAAACATTTCCGATTGAACATATTCGTCCCGTTATAGACCAGGGCCATATCCATTTTGGTGAAAATAAAGTCCAAGAAGCAGAAAAAAAGTGGAAAGAAGTAAAAGACAAGAATCCTCATATTAAACTACATTTGATTGGTAAATTACAAAGTAACAAAGTTAAAAATGCCCTTAAAGTATTTGATTATATTCATTCAGTTGACTCGTATAAATTAGCAGAAACTATTGCAAAGCAAGAGAATGATTTAAAAAAAAAAATAAAATTATTTATTCAAGTAAATATTGGTGATGAACCTCAAAAAAATGGAATTAATATCTCTGAGACAGAGCAATTTTATAAAAGATGTAAAGAAGAAATGTCTCTAAATATAATTGGTCTTATGTGTTTACCCCCAATAAATAAAGACCCGGTAGAATTTTTTTTAAAAATGAAAGAACTCAAAAAAAAAATAAATATTCCACACCTTAGTATGGGAATGACTAGTGATTATTTAAAAGCAATTCAAAATGAAGCTACTTTTTTAAGAATAGGAACTAAAGTTTTTGGAGAAAGAAGCTAAGTATTAAATTTTGATACTAGTTTTTTTATTACAAAATTTTGCAAGTATTAAAAAATTTTTTATATTCAAAGCTATACATCCAGCTGTTGGCTTATAATTTCTAGTAAGATGGATAAATATTGCACTACCTTTACCTGGCACTGGTTTGGGTAAATTATATTTAATTACTATGAACGCGTCATATTTGTGATCTTTTCTATATAGTTTTTCAAATCCTTTTTTTTTAATAATATTTATTTCTTTATTATATTTTTTATCTGTAACCGAATTACTCCAGCCCATATTTTTTTTTATTATAATTTTATCTAATTTAGTTTTGATATTTTTAATTCTATCTGCTCTATAATATAGTTTACCTAGTTTATAGGTTCCTGAAGGAGTTGCCATATCGCCTTCAATTTTATTTTTTTTAATACCGTTTTTACCCAACACACATTTAAACTTATAATATTTAAATCTTAAAAGTGTTTTTTTTTTAATTTTTATCAACATAGTGTATAGTTTATGAATGCAAAATATCACAATTAATTTAATAGAACAAAATATTTTAAATGAGGTATTAAATGAAAGTATTAATAATTTAAATTTCAAAATTAATTCATATGATAATTTAGCAGATTTTAATAATAATTTAGATTCAAAAAAAAATGATATTATAATTACTGATATAAAAAATTATGGATTTTTTTCAAAAAAAAATTTAAGTATTCCAATTTTATATTTAGATTTTAGTATTAAAAGAAATGAACAAAATTCTATAAATTCAATTAAATGTCCTTTCAAATTAAAAGATTTTGTTGAAAAAATTAATATAACTTTTTTAAAAAGTAAATTTTTAAACAATTCTCATAATACTATATTGGATTATGATATAAATCTTAATAGTAAGGAAATTTGTAAAAATAATCTAATTTTAAAATTAACTGAAAAAGAAATAGATTTTATTTTATTTTTAAAAAAGAAAAATTCTCCACAAAATGTTGATAGTATTTTACATTCAGTTTGGGGATATTCTCCCAATTTAGAAACTCATACCGTGGAAACTCATGTACATAGGTTAAGGAAAAAATTTTTTGATACTTTTAATGATAATAATTTTATTAAAATTAATAAAAATGGATACTATATTTAAATGAAAAGAAGAAATTTCATAGCGAAAGATTTATTTACTTCAAAATTTAAAAAAAAAGTTTTAAAACCTAAAAAAGGCAAAGGAAGTTTCAAAAGAAAAAAAAAATAATTTTATTTTCCTGAAAAAACATCAAAAATATTTTCATCAATTGAAACATTAAATGACATAGATCTTCTCTCTCCTTTACCTTTAAAGGGGTAAACATTGTGCATCATGTAATGTGGAAATAAATAAAAATCTCCAACTTTTGGAGTAATTTTTACATTACTTTCTGATAAAAACATTTTAGTTCCATGTATAAATTCTAATTTACCGTTAGGATTTTGTAATTTACTCTTTTGCGAAGTTTCTCCTAAATTTTCTGGAACTTTAAGGTATCCAACACCAGAAATATGACTTGAGTGATAATGTACAGGATTATATTCATTTTCAAATT